>JADLBI010000155.1 GCA_020847775.1 Opitutaceae bacterium | reverse complement strand
TTTTCGCCGCGCCTCGCTCTGGGAATCGCCCTCACCTGCCTGTCCTGCGCCAGTCTGCGGGCCGATGCCGCTTACAAGGGTGCCATCGTCACCGACGCCGCGACCGGCCAAGTGCTCATGGAGGACAACGCCGACATGGTGAGCCCACCTGCGAGTATCACGAAGCTGATGACCTTTCTCATCGTGCATGATCGCCTTGCGAGCGGCGCCATCACGTTGCAAACGCCCGTGCCGGTCGGCGCGGCCAGTTCCAAAATCGGCGGCACGCAGGTGTGGTTGAAACAAGGCGAATCCTTTCCCGTCGAAGAGAGGCTCTACGCGCTGATGAGCCAGTCGGCCAACGACTGCGCCCCTGCGCTCGCCCTCACCGTCGCCGGGGCGGCCGACGCATTTGTGGAACTCATGAACCAACGCGCCGCCTCGCTTGGCATGACGCACACGACTTTTCGCAGCCCGCATGGCCTGCCACCGGCCAATCGCAAGACCGCCGACGGCGATCTGACCACGCCGCGTGATCTCGCCATCCTCAGCCGCTACCTCATTCAACACACCAACATCCTCGACTACACCTCCGTCCAGGAGCGCGCCTTTCGCCAAGGCTCAACCGAAGGACGCATCGAAATGCGCAATCATAACCACCTCCTCGGCAACGTCGCGGGTGTGGACGGCCTCAAGACCGGCTTCACCCGCGGCGCGGGCTTCTGCCTCGCCGCCACCGCGCAACGCAACGGACGCCGCATCATCGCCGTCATCATGGGTTCGCCCGCCGCCAAAACCCGCGACCTCAAAATGGCCGAGCTCATTCAGCGTGGTTTCGCTTTGCTGCCGCCCGCCGATTCACCGCTGTCGCTCGCGCCGTTGCCGCCCGAGAAAAAGCCAAGCGCTCCGCAGCCCGCGACCGCCGCACCTGAACCGACAACGTCAGACGATTCTCCCGTGATCAAGTTCAGCATGCCCAAGCGCTA
This sequence comes from Opitutaceae bacterium, assembly GCA_020847775.1. Taxonomy (GTDB): domain Bacteria; phylum Verrucomicrobiota; class Verrucomicrobiia; order Opitutales; family Opitutaceae; genus Cephaloticoccus. Next base: position 5,001 of record JADLBI010000155.1, on the reverse strand, counting down.
ATTTACAGGGCGGGATCACTGATCCCGCCTTTTCCTTTCGTTACATCAACGTCTCGTAGCATTTGAACGATGGCGCGGTAGCGCCGGTAGGGGCGGACCGCCGGGCCGCCCGCGAGAGGAATCACCCTAGAAAACGCCGTTGAAACCACGGATAGGCACGGATGACCAAGGCATTGTGAGTTTCCATGTCTTCACCTTGGAGGTGAATGCATCCCAGCCATCATCTGCCCCATAATCCCCGGTATCCGTGTTATCTGTGCAATCCGTGGTCAAATCCGACTCCGGAATTAGACCAAGCGTCCTTTTGACTTGGACTTTAGGTGGACGTGCATCCCCCGGACGCGGGATCTGCGCGTCGTGCCCACTTCGTCGGCAGAAGGATCTGCCGCCCCACCGGCCAACCCCTCTGGGCAATTGCCCAATTATTTGAGGAGATTGGCATGGCCACACGCAATACCCGGAACTTTGCGGCCACGCTTTCAGTGCCACCGCTGTCTCGGCGGTCACCGTTCAACTGGACGCCGAGTTGGATCGCTTCATGTTCATGTTCTGAAAGGCTTATCCCTATCCTCAAGTGCAACATGGCGAGCTCGCTCAAAAGCACAACTGGCACAGCAGCCTTCGCTATCAACTTCTCTCTGGCCCACGCCCACTGCGCTACCATGACTTGACGGCTATCAGGACTCGGCCACAGAAGACGCTAAATAGTCAATTAGACGGTTATACAATAGGCAATTAGACGCTTGCCTAACCGGCAATTAGACGATTGCCTAACCGGCAAATGGACGCCAAATCTCTGCCGCGTGCTCTTACGGCCTCCGTGCGAGATGCGCTGGAGGACACTCCGGTCGTCTGTCTGCTGGGGCCGCGCCAGTGCGGGAAGACCACCCTTGCGCACTCGCTGGCGCCTCGCTACGGCTACGTGACCTTCGACGACGCCGATGCGCTCGCCCTCGCCCAGTCGGACCCGAACGGCTTCCTCGCCGCGCTGCCCGAGCGCGTGATCCTCGACGAAATCCAGCGGGTTCCCGAGTTGTTGCGCGCGATCAAGCTCTCCGTGGATCGCGACCGCCGTCCCGGTCGCTTTCTCCTCACCGGCTCCGCTAATCTTCTCCTCCTGCCCAAGCTCGGCGATTCGTTGGCGGGCCGCATGGCGATCCTCGAGCTGCACCCGCTCACGACGGCCGAGCAGGAGCGTGCGCCCGGCCGTTTTCTCGCTGACTGGCTCGCCGGCAAACTCAAACCGACGCTCGCCGCCACCCCACAGCCGCCCGCCGCGCCGACGCTCGCCGCCCGCGTCGTCCGCGGCGGTTTCCCCGAGCTGCTGGCCCGCACCCCGGCGCGCGTGCGCGCGTGGCACCGCGACTACGTGCGCGCGCTGCTGGAGCGTGATGTGCAGGACGTGGCCCGCGTGAAGGAGCCGCGCGAACTCTCGCGCCTGCTTTCCCTGCTGGCCCTGCGCACCGGCGAACTCCTGAACATTTCCACCCTTGCCAACGAACTCGATCTCCGCCGCGAGACGGTCGAAAGCCACCTCGCCGCCTGCGAGCGTCTCTACCTCGTTCGCCGACTCCAGCCCTGGCACAGTCACGAGTCGAAGCGGCTGATCAAGACGCCCAAGCTCCATTTCATCGACAGCGGCCTCGCCGCGACCCTCGGTGACCTCGCGGCCGAGGATTGGCACGACCGCCGGGATCGCTTCGGCCACCTGCTCGAAACCTTCGTTCTGCAACAACTCGTCGCTCAAGCGGGCTGGACCGATCCCAACCTGCGTTTCTGGCACTACCGCGACAAGGATCAGGTCGAGGTGGACATCGTCATCACGCGGGGACGCCGCACCTGGGGCGTGGAGGTGAAGGCCTCCGCCACGCCGACGCAGGCGGACATCTCCGGACTGCGCCGCCTCGCGGCGCACTGTGGCGACGATTTTGCCGGCGGCGTATTGATCCACGCCGGTGCGCACACTGTCACGCTCGATGACCCACGCTTCCTGGCCGTGCCCCTGACGGCACTGTGGGAACGGTAGCGATCTAATCATTCGCTACGCCAAGCTCGTCTGCGCCTGCGCCCGATCATCAAGACCTCCTTCGCCTTCATCCTTGGCTACGTCCCGCTCTGGACCGCGGCCGGATCGCCGCCGTGCCGCGCCGTCAGCTTGCGCACGAACCGCAGATACTCCTCCTGCGTGGCCTGCGCCAGCGAGCGCAGCTTCAACGTCTCCTTGAAACGCGCCAGCAACTCGCCGTCGGGCGCGGGCTTCCTCATGGCCCCGCGCCGCGTCGAGGCGTGCGCGGATTCGCTCACTGTTGTTTTGGATTTTGGCATACCCCCTTCAGCCTTGCTCATCCGCTCGGTGCGTGGTCGAAGGTCGCCGACGGCTATAAGCCTCTTTGGCACCCACACGGCCGCAGCTATACCGAGGATGACGAGAAGCGTTACCCGCTCCCGAAAGAGGAAAAAAATGAAGAGCCCAACTCTGAGCAAGTGTAGGCAACCCCTACCAGCCCGTTGCTTGTTCGGCGGTTTTCCTTGGTTCGAATCCTTTCCCGGCTTGCCACCCGCGCCCACCGGCTGGTAGGCTTGCCTGACCCTGAACGTTATGCAACTGAGGACAATTGTTGAATGAACAACAGTGAAATGGACAGTGCGGGACGGAATGTGCGTCGGCTTCTCAATGATGCGGCCCTGCTCTACAAGCACGAGCGTTTGCCCAGCGCGCTTCTCCTGCTATTGTGCGCGATTGACGCTCTCGCGCCGCGTATCACAGGTTACGGACGAGTGGGAGAGCGATACATTGCATTCTTGACGGACCGCCTCCACAACTACCCCGGTCCTGGGGTCAAGCTAGTGAAGGTGCAGATCCCCAAGACCGGGGAGATGCTAGACTTCGCACACATCATTTACACCTACATGCGCAATCCTATCGTGCATGAAGGGCAGGCCCTCGATGTTCGGACTGGCACCCTGATTGCACATGTCGTTCTGGATTTTGAGGACAAGAGTCTCGTTTGTCGTTCAGACGACCCTTCTGATCGCGTCATTGTGGGTGCTGATTGGCTAATCGGGCGACTCTTTACAATTCTCTATCACGAGTTGGACAATGCGTAACAAGCAGATGCACGCGAACCTCCGCCAAGCGTTGCATTTCGATACTCCGGATTTTTCGGACACTGGATTCGCAGCCAGCGCCCACTTCCGGCGGCGGTCGGTGATCCTTATAACTAGGCAAAGAACTTTTACCCCATGACGAAATACGAGCGCGCCCAGCAACTTTGGTCGATCCTCGTGCTCGCCGCGAAGAATCGCCAAGTCCTCACCTATGGCATCATCGAGCAGGCGACCGGCTTGGTTCGCCCGTCGATTGGAGGGATGCTCTCGCCGATCCAAAATTACTGCATGAATCGCAACTTGCCACCGCTCACAATTTTAGTCGTGAAAGATAAGAGTGGTATGCCAGGTGACGGATTCATTGCTGCTGCGGATATTCCGAAAGCACAGCAGGAGGTTTTTGCTTATGATTGGTTAGATTGGGGTTGTCCGCAGAAGCCCGAACTCGAGAAGTATGATAAGAAGAAGGCCTAACTCTGAGCGTTCTGCTGCGCCGTAGCGCGCAGCGGGACGCCGGTTGAACAAGCCTGTTTCGAGTCAGTGAGACCAGAGCAAGCTTTGTGGTTTGTAGTTGCGCCGCTACGCCAAACTGAAGCGGGGGCGTGATTGGCCTCAATGCTGGTGAGGTTGCACGAAGCACATGGCCAACCCCAGCAAGACGAAGATCACGCCGAGCAATCCCGCCTCGCAGCGCTCGAAATGCCGCAGGCGCAATTTCTCGAGGCCGATCAGCGTTAGCCAGGTAAACAGGGTCATGCCCGCATCGCCGCCACCGCCGTGCGCATCGACGACGGCGAGTAATGATGCTCGTCCTTCAACCGCAGCAAGTGCGCGCGCACCTGCGCCTCGTCCAAGGCGGTGGGATCGCCGCCGTGTCGCGCCGCCAGCTTGCGCACGAACCGCAGATACTCCTCCTGCGTGGCCTGCGCCAGCGAACGCAATCTCATCGTCTCCTGAAACCGCACCAGCGACTCGCAGTCGGGCGCGTGCTTCTTCTCGGCTCTGCGCCGCGTGGAGCTGTGCACGGAAGCCTTCCCTGTCGTTCTTGATATAGGCATAGACCGGCAGTCTTGCCTGCGGCGCCACTCCCGCCCATCCTCACCACCGTGACACGAACCTCACCCACCAAGCCCGCTAACCGGCACCGCGCAGCGGCTTGGTTCAACCAGGCGCTACAGACAACCCCGATGACGCGCAGCGTTTGCGAGAAGACCATTGAGTTCGGACATCCCAGCGGGGTGCCTGAGCTTCATCGTTGAAGAAGACTATTATGACTAGAGAGCAGTTGGAGAGCGCAGCAAATGATGTGTTCTATCTCGCCCAAGAGATGTTCGCGTTCTACGCGTGGAAGTCGCGGGTAGAGCCGCGCCTCGGCGATCTACCGACACCACTGCATGCCACCTTGGTGCGAAATGCCGTCATCGAAGCGCAGCTGATGTTCTACCGGAAGCTGAACGAGTTTTTCCGGCCCGCGAATGCGCGTTTCCCCGACGACCTAAAGTCGGAGCTTTTTGGCTATCGATCCACGGGAGGATTTATGGTCGAGACCGAGATTTCTGAGCTACACAAGCGTGTTGCTCACCCTACCACTCGGGAAGCGACACACGGTAAAGTGGCGTATGAGATTTACAATATGAGTTACGTCGCGCTTGAGCATACGATTCCTTTCCTGAAGCACTTGTCCCAGCATTTCTACACTCCCGATTCGGAAGCCAGCCGGAGCATGATCGCTGGGACAGCGGTCCTCCGAAAGATTTGGGATGAGTTGATCGGGCCTGAGAAAAATGGACACGGGGTTCTCTTAAAAGGAGAATCCAACCGTGAGACGAAAACGACATAGCGCTGAGTTCAAACGCGAGGCGGCCGCCCTGATGATCATCGACGGGCTGAGTG
>JADLBI010000154.1 GCA_020847775.1 Opitutaceae bacterium | reverse complement strand
AGCAGCAGCGAGTGCCGCGTCATCAAACAGCAGCCCGGAACGTCCATTTCCGAAGGTGATTTGATCGCCAACCTCGTGTATGACCCGTCGACGAAATACAACTTCCGCGTCTACGGCGATTTTGACATGGATGGCAACGGCGTGGCCACGCCCGGCGACGCCGAGATCATCAAGCGCCTGATCACTCAATGGGGCGGCAACCTCACCGATCGCGTCAGCGTTGACACCGACTTTATTGTACTCGGCAAGGAACCGGTACTGCCGAACTTCACACAAGACGAACTGCTTGACGCATTCAACCAGCAAAAACTAATGACCGCGCAAGCGGCGCTGGATGCGTATCTGGACGTGGTTCGTAAGGCCCAGGATCTGCACATTCCGATCCTGAACCAGAACCGCTTCCTCTACTTCATCGGATACTTCGATCAAGCCAAGAGATAGACTATATGCGTAACCCGAAGCCCGAAACCAGAATGACGAATGACGAATGATCAAATGCTTCGATCCCTTACGGGCTTCGGGCTTTCCACCGCCTATTTCTTTTTCATCGCTTCAGCCATCAGCGAGGGACAGAGCAGCAACGTCAGCGGGCTTTGCAGCGGTTCGCCGCGCGCTTGCGAAATGTCGTCGGCCAGCGCCTTGAGCTTTCGCAACTGGGCCGGTTTGATCTGCACCGAGCGGCGGATTTCGCGCAACAGCTTGCCTTGGTGATTGACCGCCTTGGGAGTCACCTGTCGCTTTTTGCGATTACTCATCAGCGCAAGGATTATGATCACGCCGATCCCGCACAAGAGCAGCGCCAGCATGAGCGATGGATCTGCGGTCTGATTGACCTCGTCGCCGACGCTCTTGAACACGTCCTCCACGCTCGGCGCGGCCCGGACAACTGACGCGCACGCCAATACGCATCCTCCGGCTGTAGTCCAAAAACTGTTCCTTTGTCGCCGTGCCACGTCATCACCTCCGCGCTTATCCCACGGCGGCTTTTTCCGCCTCAAGAACCTCTGCCACGCTGCGCAGTACGGCCAGTGCATATCGCCTCGCCCGCAGGTTTTGATCCGATTTGGCAATCTGGCCAACCTCGTTGAGCAACTGCCACCATCCGATCTGCTTCAGCGCCCACATTGCGGAGATTCGATGTTCCGACCTCGAATCTCGCAGCATGTTCAAGAGTTGACCCGACGCCGTGCCGACTTTCATGCGATGCATCGCCTTGATCGCGTTGGCGCGCTCGCGATTGTGCGAGTTCCGCGCCCGCTCGGCAAGCAGCGGGACGTATTGCGTTTTATGCGCCGCTTCGAGCACTTCGATGGCGTTGGCGCGCACGCGGGCGTCGCGGTCGTTGAGTACGCGTTCCAGCAGCACGTCGGGCGTGACGTCTGACTTGATTTCCCCCAGCGCCGCCACCGCCTTGCTGCGCAATCGCGGATTTGAATCGGTGCAAAGCCGCATGAACGTGTCTTTCAGCGCATCAACCAGTTCCAGTTCCTGCGCCATCTGCATCGCCTTGACGCGCTGTTGAAGCGTCCCGCTCAGAAGCCGTCGCGACAGCCGCGTCCGGGCATCGGGCAAAATCTTGAGCATCGCCCGTCCGGCGGCCTTGCGCGTTGCGCGATCGAGCCGATCGAACCGCAGCCAGAAATTCTCAAAGCCCACCTGACCGATGGATCGGCTGATGACCCGCCGGACAGAGTCGGGCGCGTTGGTCATGAGTTGGAGCAGAAGATTCTCGAATTCCGCCGGGCGTCGGCGAACGATTTCGCGGGCGGCCATGCGCACCAGCCGTTCGTCCGGGTCGGTCAGAAAACTGCCGATGAGTTGCACCGACGATCCGCGCTTTCGCCTGGCCGCGATGCGAAACAGACGCAGCCGCGCATCGAAGTCGTCCCGTGCGTGCTGTCGGAGCAGTTCCATGCGCTCATCCTGCACCACGTCATGTGTTCCCGAAACCGCAAGCCACTCGCCGATCCTCGCGGCGTCTTCCGCGGGGCGCCGCTCGATGTCGTGCAACAGATCGGCATCCGCCCACCACACGCCGCGGTTCACCTGATGCATGCAGAACTGAAGTTGGTTGTCCTTGAGCCAGTGCGTCTTGCGCAACAATGCATCGAGGACAGGAGCCTCGTTGACGTGGGAAAAGACGCTGCCGAAGTGCGAACGAAGCTGCCCGTGACTGGCGCCAAGCAGAAACGCCTCGACGTGCTCGCTGTCGGGCGGTTGTTGGAGCCGGCGGACCATCGGGCTTTGTCCGCCGTGCTTGGCCGTGTGCAAAATGGACATCGTCTTGCTCCGCGGCCAATCACACAACAGTAGCGTGGCTCGCAGCAGTTCCGGTCCATGCTTTCCGCGATGCACGTCCAACGCGCGAGCGACCGACTGCTCGATTTCCGGACGCTGTTCAATGAGTTCGTTGTAGAGATCACGGGTATGGGGCCGTGGATGCAGGGGCGAATAATTCTTCTCCGGACCTTGATCCCCAACCCCTGACTCCTCGCCTTTATGCAGATTTCGCGTCTCCGTGGCCACCCATCGCGCCAACGCAACCAGAGCCTCCGCGGCGGCCTTGGACAACTTCTCGTCCGATGAATGCAGGTTCTCCGACAACACGTACGCCAGCTTCCCCTGCCGCCCCAGCGCGACGAGCTTCATGGCCGCCATGCGCAGCGTGGTTTTGTCGCTTCGGCCGCATTCGCGCAGCGCCGAATGAAACGCCCGGATGTTGGACAACACGTCGATCTGGCGCGGTTCGGGAAGCGAGTCATACAGTTCGACCACGCCGATCAATCCACGAACGCTTTTGCGACGAATCAGACCCGACAGCACCACTTGTTTTTCTTCAAGTGAACCCAGGCGCAACGCCTCCAGCAGCACGTCGTCCGCCGCCTCGTTCTTCGATTCCACCAGCGCGCTGATGAGTTGAGCCAACATCTCTATTCGAACATTATCGGACGATCCGAGCGACGGGCTTGAAGTTGAATTTCCATCCAGTTATTCGTCGGTCTTTTCGGATGATTGATCGTTCCGGGGCGCATCGCTGATGACGATTGTGGCGGCGGCGATGTCGCCGGCACGCTGGCGCAGAGGCGAATAGAGCATCATGATGACCACCACCGGCGCGATGGGCAGCTCGGCCAGTCGAAGAAGATTGCGCAGCAGGATCGCGACAACGCCGGCGCGTCGGCCGTCCATCAACACCACTCGCAGCCCGAATATTCGCTTGCCCAGCGAACGGCCCCAGATCATCTCCGAGATCGTCGCATGCAGCAGATATGT
>JADLBI010000153.1 GCA_020847775.1 Opitutaceae bacterium | reverse complement strand
GGGCCGTGCCCGGCTTGGGGCTGGCTTGCAAGGGTGCGAGTTTGTAGCCCCGCACTGCGTCCAGCCGCTTACGCAATAGCTGCCCGCGTTCATCTTTTGTCATTCCAGCGGTTTACGAGACTGCGAGCGGCTATGGAAAGAGGGGATTCAAAGTAGGACACTACCCCAAGGACATTTCAGTTGACAGAGCCTAAGCAGAACTCTGTTTTCAGCCCTTTTATGAAAGTCGTCTCCTCCATCAAATCCGCGAAGAAGCGTCACCCGGCTTGCCAGGTGGTCCGCCGCAAAGGCCGCATCTACGTGATCAACAAGACCGAGCCGCGTTACAAAGCGCGCCAAGGCTAATTATATTTTCCCGTGAAAGCCGATACTCATCCCTCGCTCAACCACGTTTGCTTCCTCGATGTCGCGACGGGCAAGCGCTTCCTGACCAAGTCCACCATGAAATCCGCCCGCAAGGAGCAGATCGATGGTCGGGACTACTATGTGATCCTCCGCGACGTGACCATGGATTCGCATCCCGCCTACACTGGCGAGAAGCGCCTCGTGGACACGGCTGGCCGCGTCGAAAAGTTCACCACGAAGTTCAAGCGCGGCCGCAAGTAAGCCCACGCGAACGTCCGCCAATTTATCAAGCCCGCCACATCCGGCGGGCTTTTTTATTGCGCTGCCTACCGTGGGCGAAACGATAGGCCGCCCGTGGCCGCGCCCAAACTCCTATTTCTCGACTGCGACAGCACGCTTAGCGCCATTGAGGGTGTGGATGAACTCGCCCGCCTGCGCGGTCCCGCTTGCTTCAAGCAGATCGAGGAGATGACCAACGCGGCGATGGACGGGCGAGTGCCAATCGATGATGTATTCGCTCGGCGCCTGGACATTATCCGTCCCTCCCTGGCGGAATGCGCCGAAATCGGTCGCCGGTATGTTGAGCGGGTGGAGCCCACGGCGCGCACCGTGATCACCAACGCCAAGCGGCAAGGCTGGACCCCGATCATTCTGAGCGCCGGCTACACGCAGGCTATCGCGCCTTTAGCGGAGTATCTCGCCATCGCGCACGTGGAGGCGGTGCGGCTGGATTTTGACGCCGCTGGCCAATACACGGGCTTTGACCGCGACTATCCCACGACGCGCAACGGCGGCAAACCCAAGCGCATCATGCAACTGCAGATGGAGCTGAAGCCGCAACGTGCCATCATGGTGGGCGACGGCATCAGCGACCTGGAGGCCGCCTCGGTGGTGGATTTGTTTGTGGGCTTTGGGGGTTATGTGCAGCGATCCAAGGTGCGCACTGCCGCCCCGGTGTTTATCAGTAGTCTCTCTGAACTTGTCGCACATTTATCCTGATGAAAAAAATCCTGTGTTGTCTCATATTCGTTTGGATCGTCGCCAGTGGCGCTGTGTTGCAGGCCGAAGGAAACGGGCAGGTCGAGCCCACCAACGATTTTCCGAAGGACGTGGCCGCTTATCAAGATCCGGCGGCGGCGGGCGTGATGGATGTCCTGCGGTCGCGCATCGCGGAAGACCCGTTCAATCTGGTGGCCACGATCGTCTTCGCCCTAGCCGTCGTGCACACGTTTATGACCGCCAAGTTTCGCCACTGGGCGCATGTCGTGGAGGAGAGGCACGCTGCGAAGATGCGGCGCCGGGCGGATCCCACCGACCACAATGAGGATGGGCGGGCGGATGAAGTGAGCTTCTGGGGGCATGTGCTGCATTACCTCGGTGAAGTCGAGGCGGTTTTCGGCACATGGGCGTTGATCTTGTTTGGGGTGATTTTTGCGCAGGAAGGTTTGGACACAGCGATCTTCTATTTTGACGACAAGGTGAACTTCACCGAACCCACCTTCGTGGTGATCATCATGGCGCTGGCCTCGACCCGGCCGGTGTTGAAATTGTCCGAACAATGCCTGCGGGTGGCCGCCCGGCTTGGTCGGGAAACGCCGATGGCGTGGTGGCTAAGCATCCTCACGATTGCGCCGTTGTTGGGCTCGTTCATCACGGAGCCCGCGGCCATGACCATCGCGGCCCTGCTGTTGGCCAAGCAATTCTACAGTGTGAACCCGAGCACCAAGCTGAAGTATGCGACGATTGGCCTACTCTTTGTGAATGTTTCCATCGGCGGTACCTTGACGCATTTCGCGGCCCCGCCCGTGCTGATGGTGGCGGGCGCTTGGGGGTGGGATATGAAATACATGTTCACGCATTTCGGCTGGCACGCCATCACGGGCATCATGCTGTCAAACACGGTTTACTTCCTCATTTTCCGCAAGGAGTTGATCGCGTTGCAATCGGCCCCGTCGGAGGGCAGGGAAGTCGAGCATCCGATCCCGTTGTGGGTCACCGGCGTGCATCTGGTGTTCTTGGCGTTCACGGTTTGGATGGCGCACCATCCGGTGATGTTCATCGGCGGCTTCTTGTTCTTTCTGGCCTTTGCCCAGGCAACCGCGCATCACCAACAACGCGTTGAATTACGCGGCCCAATGTTGGTCGGCTTCTTCCTTGCGGGCCTCGTGATTCATGGCGGTCTGCAGGCGTGGTGGATTCAGCCTGTGCTAGGATCATTGGGCGAAGTGCCTTTGTTCGCCGGGGCGACAATCCTCACGGCGTTCAACGACAACGCGCTTATCACCTATCTAGCGACGCTCGTGCCCGGTTTCAGTGAGGAACTGAAATTCGCGGTGGTGGCTGGAGCGGTGACCGGTGGCGGTCTGACCGTTATCGCCAACGCGCCCAACCCCGCCGGCCAGTCGATCTTGTCCCGCTATTTCAAGGGCGGCGTCTCTCCACTCGGCCTGCTGGCCGCAGCCTTGCTGCCAACCTTGATCGTGGCGTTTTCCTTTATGGTGCTCTGATGAGCACCATTTGCGGGTGCGGCCCGAAATCTTACCTTCGGGCTGAGGTATGGGTCGCGCGGGGAGTGGGCGCACTGGCTTTGTAGGCGCTAGGCGTTTTCAGTGTGTACCGCCGAAATACCGTGGCGAAATACTGGGAACTCGAAAACCCAAGTGCGTGAGCGACGTTGGTGATTGAGGCGTTCGGGTGCCGAAGCCGTGTGCAGGCTACTTCAATTTTGGCCCGCATGATGGATTCTCCAGGCGGCAGGCCCACTTCACGGCGGAAACGCGCTTTGAACCGCGACTCGGAGAGGCCGACATGCCGGGCGAGATCGGACACATAGAGTGGCTCTGCAGGATGCGCCGCGATGTAGTCAACGCTGCGTCGCATGCGTGGGGAGATGCTGGCGGCACTGCTCTGGCCGGCTGCGCGCAGGGTGCCAAATAGATAACGCAGGATGAGGCTGGCGGCGGCGAGGCGTTCGATGCCCGATCGTGGTGGCCCGGTGACTGTGTTCAAAATTGAACTGGTCAAGTCATCGACGTCAGGCGGGGCAGGGAAATGGTGCCCGGGGAGGGCGAGTAAGGCGCGCCGCAGGGCGACAGCCGCAGGCGGATCCAAAAATAACAAAGGCGCGTCAAGTGGTTGCATGCGCAGGAGTATCCAGTGTAGCCGACCTTTCCCTTCAGGCGCACCGGCGGTGTCTAGACAATCGCCGGGGAAGGTGACGAATTGGTCACCACCTTTCAGGTGATAAAGGCGATCTCCGATGCGGTAGGTTTGCACGCCACGTGAGAGATAGCACAG
>JADLBI010000152.1 GCA_020847775.1 Opitutaceae bacterium | reverse complement strand
TGCCGGGCTATTGAGGCGTGCGTATTGGACTGACAGGTGGGCCGCGCGACTGAGCACACACCCCGCCTCGAAAAGCCGCAATCGATGTTTCAATCAGCTATGCACAACAGACTCCGGCGCACACTCCACGCCATGAAACACGAGAGCCGCCCCCTCGCGGGAGCGGCTCATGTGACCTAACACCAAGCAAACCTTTTGAACTACAAACTACTGAAATAAACTCTTACCTACACCCAGATAGACGCGGCGCCCTGCGAAACGCTCAAAATTCGCCGAAATATTTTAAGAAAAATTTCGCCAGTTGCTTCACACTCACACGCAAGCGTTTGCGAAACAATAAGGCCCAATCCCCGCAATGCGCCCTTACTACATTTTCCGACGCTAGGTGGCTGCGAGCGGGTGCGTGTGATGGCATGTCCACTCACGCTCACGGCTGCTGCACCAATCAAGCCGAGGCAAATTTTCCACCCCGATCAGTCGATCAACGCGCCGCCGACCACCAATTCCCGCGCGGCTTCGTCCGTCGGCGGCGCGCCCTCAATCGGCGTGCTTTTAAGCGGATAGCGGAACTGCTTACCCTCGAAGTTGCGGAAGACGACCTCGTCATCGGTGATTTTTTCGACGTAGTCGGGGTTGACGGGCACCTTGCCGCCGCCGCCCGGCGCGTCGATGACGTATTGGGGCACGGCGTAGCCGGTCGTGTGGCCGCGCAGGGCCTTGATAATTTCGATACCCTTGCGGACATCCACCTTGAAGTGGGCACCGCCGGTGATGAGATCCATTTGATAAATGTAGTAGGGCCGCACACGCATCCGCAGCAGGCGGTGCATGAGCGCCTTCATCACATCGGCGTCGTCGTTGATGCCCTTGAGCAGCACGCTCTGGTTGCCCAGTGGCACGCCAGCGAAGGACAGGCGTTCGCAAGCATCCTTCAACGCCTGGGTGCACTCCTTCGGGTGGTTGACGTGGATGCTCATCCAAATCGGCCCGTGTTGCTTGAAAATCTCGCATAGCTCCGGGGTGATGCGCTGCGGGAGAAACACCGGGATGCGCGAACCGATGCGGATGAACTCCACATGCTTGATGGCGCGCAGCCGCGAGAGCAGGTGGTCGAGCTTTTTGTCGCTGAGCAGCAGTGGGTCGCCACCGGAGATAAGCACGTCACGCACCTCGGGATGGGCCTCGATGTAGCGCAGCGCCCGTTCGTATTCCGGATGAAAATCGTAGTGCTGCGCGTTGGAAACGAGGCGGCTGCGCGTGCAATACCGGCAATACGCGGCGCAGCGGTCCGTCACGAGGAACAGCACGCGGTCGGGATCACGATGGACGAGGCCCGGCACCGGCGAGTGCTCGTCCTCGCCCAGCGAGTCGAGCATCTCCTCCCGCGCAAGCTGCGTCTCCCCGGCGCGAGGGATGACTTGCTTGCGGATCGGGCAGTTCGGGTTGTCGCGGTCGATGAGGTTGAAAAAGTAAGGCGTGATCGCCAACGCGAGCTTTTGGTTGGCAAACAGGCACCCGGCACGCTCCTCCGGCGTCAAGGTCATGTGCCGCTCCAATTGCTCCAGCGTGGTGATGCGGTTTTGCAACTGCCACGCCCAGTTGTGCCAGTCGCGCGCGGGAGTATCTTGCCAGAGTCCTTGGCCCTGGAACCAAGCGGCGCGGTCTTCGTGGTAAGGCATGAGTTTAGGCCAAAGTGGTATGGTCGCCGCCCGGCACTGTCAAACGGCCCGGCGAGTTTTTCCCGCGCGCGCACGGTTTCCCCTTGGCAGTCCCGGCGCGACCGTTTTTCGTCGGACTTTAATGTCCACGCCCAAACCCGGTGTCCTCGCGCTAGAAGATGGCAGTGTGTTTCGCGGTCTCGCCCACGGGGCCGACGCGACCATTGCCGGCGAATGTGTTTTCAACACTTCGATGACCGGTTATCAGGAGATCCTGACCGACCCCTCCTACTTCGGCCAGATCGTGACCATGACCGCGCCGCAGATCGGCAACTACGGCATCAACGCCGAGGACGCGGAAGCCGCCGCGCCCAAGTGCTCCGGCTTCGTCATCCGTGAGATGTCGCCCGTCGTCAGCAATTGGCGCGCGCAGCTCTCGCTCGACGCCTACCTGAAAAAGCACGGCATTCCCTGTGTCAGCGAAATCGACACGCGCGCGCTCACGAAAAAACTCCGCGTGGATGGCGCCATGAAGTGCTGCCTCAGCACGCGCCCCATCAGCGACGCCGAAGCCGTCAACCTCGCCAAGGCCTGGCGCGACATGGCCGGCAGCGATTACGTAAAGGAGGTCTCCTGCCGGGAGCCCTACCTCTGGCGCGGCGACGATCCGCAAAATTTCAACGCCCCGTATCTGCCCGCGGGCACGACGATGAACGCGCCCGGCATCCCCACGAAAAAGTTTCGCGTGGCCGCCTTCGACTTCGGCGCGAAGTTCACCATCTACCGCAAGCTCGTCTGCCACGGCTTCGAGGTGCAAGTTTTCCCCGCCACCGCCACCGCCGATCAAGTCCGCGAGCATAAACCCGACGCGGTTTTTCTCTCCAACGGCCCCGGCGACCCCTCCGCCCTCCCCTACATCCATCAGACCGTCACGGGCCTGCTGAAAGATTTCCCCATCTTCGGCATCTGTC
>JADLBI010000151.1 GCA_020847775.1 Opitutaceae bacterium | reverse complement strand
TGATCAAGCCGAGCTCACTGTCGACTCCGCGCCGGACAAGGAAACCGCTGTGTCCATCACGCCGCCGTCCGCGCCGGAGGCCACCGAACCGGCCGCGCCCGATGCTGCCGCGGAAGCCAAGCCCGGCGTGGCTCCGCTCGCGCAACACTACCGCGGCTGGTTTCTCGAATACGCCAGCTACGTTATTCTCGACCGCGCCGTGCCGCACCTCGACGACGGGCTCAAGCCCGTGCAACGCCGCGTGCTCCACACGCTGTGGGACATGGACGACGGCCGCTTTCACAAGGTCGCCAACGTCGTCGGCGCGACGATGCGTTTCCACCCGCACGGCGACGCGTCGATCGGCGCGGCGTTGGTCTCGATCGCGCAGCGCGGCTGGCTGATCGAGCCGCAGGGCAACTTTGGCAACACGCTGACCGGCGACGACGCGGCGGCGTCGCGCTACATCGAGGCGCGCCTCACGCCGTTCGCGCGCGAGGTGTTGTTCAACCCCAAGACGACGGAATGGCAGCTCAGCTACGACGGCCGCGCGAAGGAGCCGGTCACGCTGCCCGCCAAGTTTCCCATCACATTGCTGGAGGGCGCGGAGGGCATCGCGGTCGGGCTCTCGACGAAAATTTTGCCGCACAATTTCAACGACCTGTGCCGCGCGGCGATCAATCACCTGCAAGGAAAAACGTTCCGCATCTATCCCGATTTCCCGACCGGCGGCATCGCCGATTTTTCGGAATACAACGACGGCGAGCGCGGCGGCAAAGTGAAGGTCCGCGCCAAGATTGAGCAGCGCAGCAAATACCTGCTCGCCATCACCGAGCTGCCCTATGGCACGACCACGGTTTCGCTCATCGAGTCGATCATCACGGCTAACACCAAAGGTAAGCTCAAAATCAAACACGTGGACGACAACACGGCCGATCAGGTCGAGATCCTCGTGCACCTGCCGCCCGGCAGTGATCCGGATCAAGTCATCCAGCAGCTCTACGTATTTACCAACTGCCAGAACAGCCTCTCGCCCGCGGCCTGCGTCATCGCCAACGACAAGCCGCACTTCCTCGGCGTGCGCGAGATTCTCAAGCGCGGCGTCGACCACACGGTCGAACTGTTGAAGCAGGAACTCGAAATCAAGCTCGGCGAACTCGAGCAGCAATGGCATTGGGATTCACTGGAGCGCATCTTCATCGAGGAGCGCATCTACCGCCGCATCGAGAAAGCAAAGACGTGGGAAGAGGTGCTCGTCGAGATTCGCGAGGGCTTGCAACCGTTTCTCAAAAACCTGCGCCGCGAGGTGACGGAGGACGACATCACGCGCCTGACCGAGATTCGCATCAAGCGCATTTCCGCCTACAACCGTTTCAAGGCCGACGAGCAGATCAAAAAAATCGAGGACGACATCAAACAGGTGAAGCACGACCTGAAGCACCTCACCGCCTACGCGATCAAGTGGTTCGAATCGCTGCAGGAAAAGTTCGGCAAGGGCGTCAAGCGCCGCACCAGCTACGATGAGTTGGAGGAGATCAAGGCCGCCGACGTCATCGCCGCCAACCAGCGCCTCTACGTCAACCGCGAGGAGGGCTTCATCGGCCTCAACTGGCGCCAGCACGAATTCGTCAAGGAATGCACCATGCTCGACAGTGTGTTGTGCCTGATGGCGGACGGCTCGCTCAAGGTCTCGAAGGTCGGCGACAAGGTTTTCATGGGCCGCAACATCCTCCACCTCGACATCTGGCCCAAGGACGGCGACGCCAACTTCTACTCCATGATCTATCAGGACAAGGCGTCAGGCAAAGCTTTCGCCAAGCGCTTCCAAATCGGCGGCCTGTCCCGCGACAAACTCTATCCGTTGGTGAAGAGCGAGGGCTCGACCGTGGTCTGGCTCGACGTGAGCCCGGACGAAAAATCCATGCCCAAGAGCGTGCACGTTTCGCTCGACGGCCGCAGCGGCGCGCGCGTCCGCGAGCTCGATTTCGACCTCAGCGGCATCCCGATCTCCACGCGCACGGCCAAGGGCGTCACCGTCACCAAGTGGACGGTCAAGGCGGTCAAGCCGAACGACGTTTCGCTAAAATGAACGGGCGGAAACCCGGCGGGATAATCAGCCGCGGCGGATTTCCGAACCGGAAAACCGGACTTGGATGCGGAAAACCTTTTTCATGCGGCAAGTGATCTGACCGGTGGCGAGATCGACCTTTTCCGGCACCTCGATTTTGTGCAGATCCACCGTGGCGTGATAGCCGCGCTCTGAAAACACGTCGATCAGCATGACCAGAGCCTGCGGGTCGTCGAGCGTGGTGTCCTCGGTGTTGATATGCGCCGTGCCGGAGATGGCGTGGCGTTTCACGATCGGCACGATCTTTTGCTCGATGAAGGCGATGACGCGCGCGAACCTTTCAGGCTGGTCAAACTCGTAGCTGTCGAGCCGTTTCACCAGCTCCTGCCGGGCGTGGATGCTCAATTCACTGGCCACGGGCACGCCACGCAACCGGTCCACCGTCTTGGGGTCGAGTTCGAGGGTGCTTTGGTATTCGAGCTCGTTGAGGATATTTTGCTCAACCTCCGCGATCGTGCCCTCGGCATTGATGAAGTGGTAATGGAAAATCTCCTTCAGCGATTGAAGCGCGTCCCACGTCTGCTCCTTGAACACACGGTAGCGGCGCTGCGCCAAGGCTTCGTCGTGATCGGTCGGCCGGTCCTCCCACAACGCGCCGTCGCCGGTGCGCAGCACCTCTTCATTGTGCTGGCGGGTTTCACGCCCGCGCTTGAGCTGGCGGGCGATGGATTCCTTCTCGTCCACAAACAGCACCATGATGTGCACGGTGGGCTGGCGGAAATGGATGCCGAGGGGAGTGCCGTAGAATTCGCGGCGCAACTTGTGCATCTTGTCCACGAGCATTTTCAGGCACTCAACCTGCACCTGGGTGCGCGGAAAACCGTCGAGGATGACGCCGTCGCGGTAGGCCGGTTTCATCAACTCATGCAGCAGCAGGCCGATGACCTCGCGGTCGCCCACCATCGCGCCGGCGTCTTTCAAGCGCTTGGCCTCGGGCGAATCCAGCAGCGCGCTGATCACGACCGGCGGGCAGGTGAGCCCGCGGGTTTTGGCGATGAACGCGGTGTGCGTGCCTTTGCCGGATCCGGGCGCGCCGCCCAGCAGGATGATCTCCTTGGGGAAGCGCAGGTTTTCGCGGCCCGTGCTCTCGTTCAGATCCTCCCAAACCGATTGGAAGATCAGGTGCGCGTCCTTGATTTCAAGGTCGGTGAGCTTGCTGGCGATGGGCTTGCCTTCTGGGGCGGGATGGCTGGCGGCGGACATGGCGAGGGTGATGCGGCCACTAAGAAGCAGATGCGCGTCGAGTCCACCCCAGAAATCCGCCGCGGGCCGGACTGGGCAGAAAAATCATGCGCGCGGGCGGAAAAGTGGAACCCGCGCGCTGACGCTGGGTCAGGGCAGGTGTCACTTCCCGTGGCGCTTACCGCGGGAGTGTTAGTTGAAGCTGGACCTGACGGGGTCGCGCAAGCGGCCCCGTCTTGTCTTGGGCGGCGCGATTCAGGTTTTGCGCAGGATCACCTGCGGCGTGGCGTCGAGTTGGCCGCGGGTGACGCCGAGCTGGTTGATGAGTTTTAGGTCGCGCCAAAGCTCCGCCCCGGAGATCTCGCCGCGCAGCAGGCGGGTGTAGTGCGCGAGGGTGCGGGTGACCTCGGCGGGGCTTTCGTTGATAAACTCGACCCGGAAGCTCCGCGCGCCGAGCTCGACCAACTTTCGCGCGTATTCCGCGCCGGTTTGCGCGCGATTGTTATAGACGGTGTTGCGGCAGCCTGCGTCGGCGCGCAGCGGCAATTCCGCGCCCACGCGATCCCGCAAGGCCACGCAGTGTTTTTCGCACGGGCGGCCGCAATCGCGGTAATCCTTGCCGGTGGACAGAAACGCGCAGAACACGCAGTGCTCCATGTGAAACAGCGGCATGTGCTGGTGGAGCGTGATGTCGAACCACGCGCCCGGCGCGGCGTCGAGCAGCGCGACCAATTGCGCGATGTTCAGGTCGTAGCTCGCGGTCACGCGCTCCAAGCCGTAACGTGTGATGAAATACTCAGCGGTTAGGGGATTCGCGACGTTGAGCGAGAAGTCCCCGCGTTTGCGGTCGGCCGCGAAGTAGCGCAGATGTTCATGATTGCGCACGAGGTAACCGTCTGCTCCGGCCGAGCGCACTTGCTGAAGAATCCACTCCTCGCCGGGTTTGAAGATGCGCGGCGGGGCGACCCAGATCGATGAGTCGTTGGGTCGGCCCGCCTGCAACCCACGAAACTGCGCCACGGCGTCGCGGTAATGTTTCGGATTTTCAAACTCGCAATAAATCGTGCGCGCCCCGGCCGCCCAAGCGGGTGCGACCTGATCGAGATTGCGAATCACCGCGATGACTTCGGGAGACAGGGTAGGGGCGGTTGTCCCCAACCGCCCTTCGCCGGACAGCATCCAAACCGGGCGGTTGGAGGCAACCGCCCCCACCATCCACCGTTTCGGCGCGGCGCGTTGGCGATCGAGTTCGGTGATGACGGCGCGGCGCAGGCGGTTGAGTTCGCTGACCGGTAGGATGAGGCCGGGTTCGAGTTGGGAGTCGAGGCGGGCGAGTTTGAAGGGTGTGCCGCCGAGTCGGCCGAGTTGCGCGGTGAGGCGTTCCGCCGTCAGCGGCTGGGTTTCCGCGGTCGCGAGCGGGAGGATGGATTCGACTTTGGCGACGTGACCCTCTCCGTCGTGCGCGATCAGGGTCAATGGTCCGCTGGCGCGGCCATGCACCTCGAAGCTGACGGGGCGTTGCTGGCGGATCTTGTCGCCGGCAAACGTGGCGCGCACTTCGCGGTCGAGCGCCGGGTCGTTGGTTTTCCACAGCTTCTGCCCGGCGCGCACGCGGTGAAAATCAATGTCGCCGCGGCCGAACTGGAGCACGACCTCGTTTTGGTGTGGAGAAACCTGATAAACGCGGCCGCCTTCCTCGCCGGTTTCGGGCTGGCCCGCGTCGAAGACCACGCCATCGCCGGGTTTGATCGGCGCGCAGGGTTGCAGATGCACCGTCTCGCCGACCACCCGGGTGATCTCGCCGAGATAGACTCCGCGCTTGGTGCCGAAGCGGCCGTGCGCGAGTTCCTGGTTGTTGATGCCGCGAAACCAGCCGGTGTAGAGCCCGCGTGAAAAACTCATCTCCAGTTCGTAGCGCGCCGCGCGTGCGGAAAATTCAGCAGGCGCAGCCCCGGCGATTTCCGCCATGACTTTGTCGAGGGCCTGGCGATAGACGCGGGTGATGCTCGCGACGTATTCGGGGGATTTGAGGCGGCCTTCGATTTTCAGCGAGGCCACGCCGGCGCGCACGAGTTCAGGGAGCACGTCGAGGCCGGACAGATCCTGCGGGCTGAGCAAATACTTGCGGTCGCCGAGTTCGACTTTCGCGCCGTCGCTGACGAGCTCGTAGGGTAACCGGCAGGCTTGGGCGCATTCGCCGCGATTGGCGGAGCGGCCACCGAGAGACTCGCTGGTCAGGCATTGGCCGGAATAGGCGACGCAGAGCGCGCCGTGCACGAACACCTCAAGTGGCAACGAAGCCGGCGCGGTTTTTTGCGCGGCTTGGATCGCGTTGATTTCGGCGAGGGAGTTCTCGCGGGCGAGCACGACGAGTTGCGCGCCGAGTTCACGGGCGAATTCCACGCCGGCCGGGCTCGTTACCGTCATCTGCGTGGAGGTGTGGATCGGAAAGTCAGGAGACAGGCGGCGGATGAGGCGGCAGATGCCGATGTCTTGCACGATCGCGGCATCGACGCCGGAGCAGATGATGGTGCGCAGGTAATCCTCGGCGGCGGCGAGTTCGTCGGCGAAGACGAGGGTGTTAAACGTCACATAACCGCGCACGCCGCGGTGATGCAAAAACGCCATCAATGCGGGCAGGTCGGCCTGGGTGAAATTTTTCGCGCGCATCCGGGCGTTGAAACGCTCGAGGCCGAAGTAAATCGAGTCGGCCCCGTTTTCCACCGCCGCGCGCACGCATTCCCAATCGCCGGCCGGCGCGAGGATTTCCGGTCGCTTGACGGGCGCGGACGATTGGGGGCCGGTGGCCGATGCTGCGGGTGTTGCCAACATGGGGAAGGTGTAGTGGCGGGGGACGACGGGCGGCAACCTTTGTCGGGTCAACGGGTCGGGAGCACCGCGCCGGCGCGCAGCATGGTGAGAAACTGGCTCACGCCACGGCTTTGGTAACTTTGCAGGTGGCGGATGATGACGAGTTCGCGTTCGGGTTTGGTGTCCTCGAGGTGCAAATAGACGAGATTGCCGTCGTCCTTGGAGGAGCGGGCGATACGTGGAAGAATCGCGATGCCGACACCGAGTGTGACGAGGGATTTCACGGTGGCGAGTTGGGCGCAACGGTAGCCGATGCGAGGCTGGAACTGATGATCGCCGCAGAATTGGCGCACCTGTTCCGTCAACGAGCTAGAGCTGCCGAGCATCACAAAGGTCTCCGAAGCGAGGTCGGCGGCCTTGATGCGGCGGCTTTGCGCAAAGCGGTGATTGACGCCGACAGCGAGCAGAAGCGGTTCGCGCATGAGGCTCTCAACCGCGAGGGCCGGAGCCCGGACCGGAGTGGCGACTACCGCAAGATCAAGCGAGCCTTCCAACACAGCTTGCACGAGGTCGGCGCGAAAATCTTCGCGCGCATGGATTTGCAACTGCGGATAGTCGAGCCGAGCCTGGGCAATCAGCGCGGGGATGATGTAGGGAGCCACCGAGGGAATCGCACCCACCGTGATCAGGCTTTCGGCGGAGGATTGGTCGCGAACCTCTTTTACCGCGTTGTCTGCCTCCAAGAGGATTCGCCGCGCGCGTTCGAGGAAAATGCGGCCGGCATCAGTGAGGACTGCGCGACGGCCCAGCCGATGGAGGAGCTTGTGATCCAGTTCTTTTTCAAGATTTATAATCTGCTGGCTTAAAGCTGGTTGAGTTATGTTTAGCTGTGCCGATGCGCGGGTGAAATTCCCCGTTTCGGCGACGACAATCAGAGACCTCAACTGATACAATTCCATAGAATAATACGATAGTTATCATAGATACTAACGATTTTTATTATTGTAAAGTCGGGTTATACTCGGGGCGTGACACCAAGCGGTGTCCGGAAAGATCAACATGAAAAACCTACACAGTCCTTCAGTTCTCGCCGGTGCGTTTGCCGCGAGCCTCCTCATTTCCCTTGGCCTGAGCTTCCCCATCAGCATCGAAGTCGCGGTATCGTATATCGCGGTCGGCGTGCTGGTGGCGCTGGCGGCGGCGGACTTCGCTCCGCAACGCAAGCGCCTGCGGGTCAAATAATCGCGCGCGGAGAACCACGCGACTCAACCGGGCCCGGATAACCTCCGGGCCTTTTTATTGGCGGAAATGCCCTGGCGGCCAAGCGCGACGCAGCACCTTGGGCGAGGGCCAATAAAAAACGCGGAGTGATCAGACTCCGCGTTGGCGTGGGTGAAGAGAGCGTTTCAGGCGGCGATCGCGGCGGGGCGGTTTTTCACGAAGATGGCTGCGATGAAGGAGATGAGGACGTTGAAGATAAAGATCATGAAGAAGCCCATGATGGTGATGACGACCGGGCTCATCCACTTGCGCATGATCGGCTCGGCGCGGGCGATGTCGGCGGAGCTCATGCCGGCTTCCTCCATCTTGAGGACTTGGGCCTGATAGATCACGTCGCCCATCGCGGGGTTGATCAGCGCGAAGTAGCAATAGGTGTAAAGGGTGGCGAAGAGCGCGCCCCAGAGGCTGACCATCAGGCCGGTGCCGAGCGCGGAGCCATAGCCCCAATTTTTATCCGCGGGCGTCAGCGCGCGCTTTTCTCTCATGCCGAGCACAATGCAGATGATGGCGATGGCTGTGTTCAGCACCATGCTGATGTTCTGCGAGGTTTGAACCTTGGCCGGATCGTCGTGAAAACCGAGGAAGAACAAAGCCAAGCTCACCAGCGAAGTGCCCAGCGCCATGATAAACCCGTAGGTCAGGGAAGTTTTCATGCGCCGGAGATTGCGTGGTCCGCGCGCCGGACACAATCGGCAAATGACGGGACCGCTTTGCCGGGATGGGCGGGCCCGCATCCGGATGGTCAGGCGGCGATTTGGTGAACCGCGCGGCGCACGGGGCGGGTGGTGGCAGTGAAACGCACCGGCCGTGGGGTGGGCTCCCAGCGCGACTGGCGCGGGGTGTAATCGCGCAGGAGGCAGACGAGGAGGAGGGGCACCGTGGCGAGAGCGATCGTCACAGAGGAATAGTCGCCGAGGGCGGCGGAAACGGCGAAGGCGGCGATGCCGACAACGGCGGTGATTTCGAGGGCTTTGATGAGTTTCATGGTAGTGAAGTTTTGGATTTCAGTTGCCCTTAAAACGCACCAAGGTGCGCAAAAGTTACAAAAAAACCGCGCCTCGGGAGGAGCGGTTGATCTGCCGGGATGAATGGCGCGTGGCTCGCGGGCTACGGTCGCAAAACCTCGGATGCGAGCCGGTGGTCGCCGTCGTTTGGCGCGGGCTGGATGCCGAGTGCGGCGCACAAGAGATCGTAAACGTGGATGTTTTCGAAGGGCGGAATTTTCCGGCCAGATTGGAATGCGGGGCCGCAGGCGATGAAGAGCGCGTTCATGGCGAGATCGGCCGGATCGTAACCGTGAGCACCGCCGTGCTTCCAACCGCGCCGGTCGTCGTTTGCCATTTTTTCGCGGGGGAGAATCAGCCAGCCGGGATCGGGCAGGAGGACGACGGGCGGGATGCGCAAATTGTCGCTGAAGTGGAGCGAGGCGGGAATTTCCTCGCGCCGCCAAGCGCGGAAATGCGGATGAGTGCCGGCGAATTTCTGATAGAGTTTGTCCACGTCGCCATCGAGGGGGCGAAGGCCGACGAGGTAGCCGGAGAAGTCAACCTGCACCGTCGCGGGGTCCACAAAATCATCGAGGGCGATGCGCCGCGTCGCGCTGATGTCCGTCATGCCGTGGTCCGCCACGACGACGTAGTTGACGGAGGAGGCGAGACCGCCCGAGTTCACGCCGCGCACGAGTTTGCCGATGGCGCGATCCACCTCGAGCAGAGCGTCGCGTGTTTCGAGCGCGTCGGGGCCGTGTTCATGCCCGGCGCTGTCCACGATATCGAAATACAGGGTGATGAAGCGCGGGCGTTCTGTGGCGGGCAGTTGTAGCCACGCGAGCACTTGATCGACGCGTTGTTCGCTGGTCACTTGCATATCGTAGGGTTTCCACCGCGTCGGGCGGCCACCGGCGATCTCCGCCTCGGAGCCGGGCCAGAACATGCAGGCGGTGGTGATGCCCTGTTTTTCGGCGGTCACCCACACCGGTTCGCCGCCCCACCAGCGGCTTTCACGAGGGCCGGCGTTGCGCAGCGTGAACGTGGCGTTCAACGCGGGATCAAACATGTTATTGCTGATAATGCCGTGGTGCACCGGCCGCAGGCCGGTGACCAGGGTGTAGTGGTTGGGGAAGGTGGAGGAGGGGAAGCAGGGGATCATCCGCTCGGCTTGCACGCCGTCGGCGGCAAGCGCGCAGAGTGTGGGTGGAGCATATTTGGCCAGGTAGTCCCAGCGTCCGCCGTCGATCGAGATGAGAATGACGATGGGATTAGGCGCGGGGGTGTTTCCGCACAGGTGCGCCGCGGCTAAGGCGATGATGGGTAGAAGCAGCCCGCGGAAAAATTTCATATGCAGCAGGGAGCGTGGCGTGTCGGGTGTGCGGTTGGGAATGGCTGGACGCGAGTGGCCGGTTTAGGGCTCCGGCGGGGTGGCGGGTTTCGTCGGTTCCGCCGGTTTGAGCGCGGGAGCGGGTTTGATGGCGGGACGTTCGTCAGGCTCGTCCATGGCGCGTTTGATTTCATCCTCCACGTTGCCGGCGGCTTTTTTGAATTCGCGCATGGCCTTGCCTAGGCCGCGGGCAAATTCGGGTAGTTTCTGCCCGCCGAAGAGGAGCAACACGACGAACAAAATCATCATTAGCTCGGGTCCGCCGACGCCTTCGATAAACGCGAGTGTGTCCTTAGTCAGGTGCATGCCACAGTCAGGCAGACTGAAACAAGCGAGCATGTAACGTCAAAACTCCGGTTGATTTATGGAGCACGCCGGGGGGCGATTTGACGACGCCAGGCCCGAGGGCTGGCTCCGTGTTGCCGCTTGAAGCGCAGCGTGAAGTAGAAAGGGTTTTCGAAGCCCACCTCGCCGGCAATCTGGCGGATGGGCGCTTGGGTGAATTCGAGTAGTTGACGCGCGCGGTTCAGCCGTTGGGTTTCCAGGTAGCGTTGCGGTGTCTCGCCGGTCTGCGCCTTAAACAAGCGGGCGAAGCGCGAGGGCGACAGACCGCAGCGCCGGGCGATGAGCGCGACCGATAGTGGCTCGGCGAAATTGGTGTTGAGAAAATCCACCGCGACGCGGATGCGGGTGTCGAGCAGCGAGTTTTCGCCGCCGGGGTTGAACCGGTCGCAGCGCAAAATGATTTCTTCCAGCGCGTTCATCGCCAGCTCCCGTCGCACCCGGTCCCCGCCCATGCCGACTTGAAGCATGTATTGGAAGCGCGCGATAATGGCAGTCTTGGCGACACCCTTGGGTAGATGGAGTCGCAAGATGCCCGGGGCGACCTCGGGCCAATCCAGCCATTCGAGCCAAGCGGGACGGGGCAGAAAATGCGCCCAGAGCGGCTCCCAATGCGACTGGCCGGGCGCGGTGCCATAGTCGTGACGGGTATGAGGTTTGAGCAAAATCATGTCGCCGGGACCGGTCAGAAGGTCGCCGCCGATGTGGCCGAAGCGCGCATGGCCGCTGAGATTGCAAACGAGCACCCAGTCGTTGGTGCCATTTTCGCGATAAGTGACGAAGCGCGGCCCAACGCGGTAAGTGCCGGAGATCAGAGGCCCGGGCGTCGGCGCGGGGGTATCGGGGCGAGCAGGCATGATGGCAGGATGTTATAGCTAATTAACCGGAGTTTTTATGTGAGAAAGGAGAGAGAGATGCTAGGATATTTCATTATGGTCATAGCCAGTTCCCCGCCCACGACTCTCACAGCCGAGGAGTATGCCTCGCAATTCGCCCGCGACGGCTACGTCATCGTCCGCGGTCTGTTTTCCCCGCAAGAGGTGGAGGATATCCGGCAGGAGTTTGCTAAGATCCATGCCGACGGCGTGCCCGGGAACTACGAGCCGAACAAGGCCTATGACGGGGTCGAGAATCCCAACGATCCGCTGTTCCAGTATCCGCGCGTGATGATGCCGCACCGCTTCAACCCGAAAGCGCGGCATTACATGTTGCACGCCAAGGTGCGTGCGCAATTGCGAGAGATATTTGGTCAGGAACCGGTGGCGACCCAGAGCATGTTTTACTTCAAGCCGCCGGGCGCGCGTGGGCAGGCGCTGCACCAAGATCAATTTTATTTGCTGGTCGAGCCGGGAACCTGCGTGGCGGCTTGGACCGCGATTGACGATTGCGACGCCGAAAATGGCGGCATGATGATTGTGCCGAACACGCAGGACGCGCCTGTGGTTTGTCCGGATGTCGCCAATCGGGGTGAGAGCTACACATCGCATTTTGTGCCGGTGCCGAAGGGACACAAGGCGGTGCTCGCGGAGATGAAAGCTGGCGACACGCTGTTCTTCAATGGCAACGTCATCCACGGCTCGGGACCGAACCGTTCCAAGACGCGTTTCCGTCGCTCCTTCATTTGCCACTACGCGCAGGGCGATCTGCGTCGCATTTCCGGTGGTTACCGCCCGCTGGTGCGGATGGACGGCACGGATTACGAAGTCGAGCCGCAGACCTCGGGCGGCCCTTGCGGCGAAGGCTGGAAGGGTAGCCTGCACTGAGCACCGACCCTCGGCCGAATTTGCAAACCCGCCGTGTGCCGGCGGGTTTTTATTTGACGCGAACCGCGACGGAGAAGGTTTCCGACTGGCCGGGCGCGACCCAATGCAGCCCGCGCTTGTGCTCGGGGGCGTTGGGCGGGCCCATCCATGGTTCGACACAGTAGTAAGGCGCGGTGGCGGATTCCGACCATGTCACGAACGTGGCGTCCGCATCCGGTTTCTTTTCGGTGTTAATCGTGACCACGACGTCGCCAGCTTGGCCGGCTTCGCCGAAGACGACGGTATTATCGCGCAGGCCGGTGTGGATCGCGTCCGACAAGTCCGGGTTGGCGAAGGTTTCGATCTCGCGTAGCACGGGGCCGGGGACGAGCGAACCGTCGGCCGCATGACGGAAACACTTACTCGCGGGGATACGGATGGCATAGTCAGAACGCTGACGCCCCTCGGCCCACGGCAGGGTGAAATAAAAATGGTGCCCGGCGCTCCACGGCAGTGGCTGCTCGCCGAGGTTGAGCAGGCTGAGTTCGCAGATGAGGCCGAGCGGCTCGAAGCGGTAGCGCACGGTGAACTCGTAATCGTAGGGATAGCAGGCGCGGGCCTCATCGTTAGGCACAAAGAGCGCGGTGAAGCCCGTGGGATCGGTCCGTGTGAGCTCGAAGCGTCCTTGGCGAGCGATGCCGTGCATGGGCATGGGACGACGCACACCGTCGGGCGCGCGCCAGAAATGAATGTCGCCCCGATCATAGGTGCGGGCGTTGAACGGAAACAAAATCGGATTGCCGCCGCGCACGTGGGTGAAGTGGGCCATGTCGGCCGCCTCGGGCCAGTAGAGCACATCGCGCACGGAGCCGTCGCCGAGGGTGAGATTCCAATTCATCAATCGCGCGCCCTTTTCAGGGAGGGCGAGAAAGGTCGAGCGGCCCACGCGCCAGCGCAGCAAAGTTTCGCCGCCAAAGGAGACTTTTTCCATGGCTCCGTAGAAATCGGTTTCGGCGCGCGCCGGCAACGGGTTTTTGGAAACCGAGGGTGAAATTTCCAGCAGCGGCGCGCTTGCGTGGCGCGGTGGCTGTGGTAGCGTCGACGGATTATGCTGCGCAAAATCCTCATCATGCTGCTCGGTCTGCAGGCGTGGGCGGTGTTCGCCGCGGAGCCGGTGACAGTGCCGGCGGCCGGGGCGGTGGCGCGGGTCGTGGTTATTCCGGTGCGCGAGCAGATCGACAAGCCGGTGCTCTTTATCGTGCGGCGCGGACTCAAGGAGGCGATTGAGCAGAAGGCCGGGCTGGTGGTGCTCGACATGAAAACCCCCGGCGGCCGGGCCGATGTGATGCTCGACATCATGGAGGCCATCGACCGTTTCCCCGGCGAGACGCTGACCTACGTCAACGACGAGGCGGGCTCGGCGGGCGCGTTGATCGCGGCGGTGACGGATGAAATCTATTTCGCGCCCAACGGCGTGATGGGCGCGGCAGAATTGATCAGCGGGACCGGCGCCGATGTGTCGGACGGGTTGAAGCGCAAAATGACCAGCTACATCAACGCCAAGGTACGCGCCCTCTCGGGTTCCAACCCGCGCCGGGCGGACGTATTGAAGGCGATGACAAGCCCGGACTTCGTGTTAAAAATCGGCGACACCGTGCTCAAACCCGCGGGCGAGTTGCTGACGGTGACCGCGGATGAAGCCACGAGCCTGCATGGCGACCCGGCGAGACCGCTGCTGGCGGCGGGTACCGCCGATAGCGTGACCGCTTTGCTGACGGCGAAATACGGCGCTGGCAAGTTTGCGGTCACGGCGCTGGAGGTCACGTGGTCCGAACAACTCGCGGTCTGGCTCAGCGCGATCTCACCACTGCTGCTCGGGCTCGGCCTGCTCGCGCTGTTCATCGAGTTTAAGACGCCCGGCTTTGGCGTGTTCGGCATCAGTGGCATCGTGCTACTGGCGGTCGTGTTTCTGAGCAACTTTGTGGCGGGGCTTTCCGGGCACGAGCCGATGCTGGTGTTCGGCTTGGGCTTGCTGTTGCTTGCGGCCGAAGTGTTTTTCTTCCCCGGGCTGGTGGTCGTGGCGTTGACCGGCGTGGTGCTGATGGTCGGTTCGCTGTTGTGGTCCATGGCGGATATCTGGCCGAATGAACCGCTGAGTTTCTCCGGTGAAGTCTTTGCCCAACCGTTGACCAATCTCGGTCTCGGGTTGGTGGTGGCCATCCTCGGCGCGCTGGCACTGCTGCGGTTTTTGCCCAAGGGACTTTTTTGGAACAAGATGGTGCTCGCGGCCGCGGTGGACGGGCACGGCGTGCCCGTCTTGGGAGAGTCGTCACTACTTGGCCGCGAAGGTGTGGCGGTGACGGATTTGTTTCCGAGCGGGCAGATTGAAATCGACGGCCAACGCTACGAGGCGCGCGTGGCCGTCGGGACGGTGGACACCGGGCGGCGCGTCGTGGTGCGCGCCCGGCGCGAATTCGGCCTGTTGGTTGAGCCGTTGAAGGAGCCGCGCGCATGAACGCGATCATTATTTTATTCACAGTCGGCGCGCTGCTCATCGGCTTTGAAGTCGTGGTGCCGGGTGGCATTCTCGGTCTGCTGGGCGGCATCGCGCTGTTTGGCGGCGTGGCGATGTCGTTCTACGACCACGGGCTCAACGGCGGATTCATCGCGCTGCTCGTGGCGCTCGGGTTGACGGGCATCGTGCTGTGGCTGGAGTTTCGGTTATTGCCGCGCACGGCACTGGGTCGGCGGATGTTTTTGCATGCCGCCGTGACCGGCACAACCACAGCGGCGGTCGAGGATCTGGCCGGGCGGGTTGGCCACGCCGTCACGGCGCTCGGGCCGAGCGGCTACGTGCTGATTGAGGGCAAGCAGTATGAGGCGTTCTCCCGCGCGGGCTTCGTGGAGGCGGGCACCGCGGTGAAGGTCATCAGTGCTGATAATTTTAGACTAATCGTAACCTTGGAAAAATAACCCACACATCATGAACCTGACCCTCATACTGTTGATCGCGGCCGCGGTGGCCGGCCTGGTGGTGCTCGGCATCATCATTTCCTTCTTTAACGTCTGGCTGCGCGCTTGGTTGTCCGGCGCCTATGTCAGCATCTTCAATCTCGTGGCGATGCGGCTGCGCGGCGTGCCGTATGGCGTGATCGTCGAGGCGCGCATTCGCGCGGGCAAGGCCGGCCTCGATCTCGATGTGAACGAAATCGAGGCCCAATACTTGGCCGGTGGCAATGTGATCGCCTGCGTGCAGGCGTTGATCGCCGCCCAGAAGGCGCGCATCGAGCTCGACTGGCAGCGCGCTTGCGCGATCGATCTCGCGACCAAGGGCTCGGGCAAGAGCGTCGAGGAGGCGGTGCGCACCTCGGTGGACCCGAAGGTGATCGATTGCCCCAACCCCGAGGGCGGCCGCAACACGATCGATGGCGTCGCCAAGGACGGCATCCAGGTGAAGGTGAAGGCCCGGGTGACGGTGCGCAGCAATCTCGACCGCTTCGTCGGCGGCGCGAAGGAAGAGACGATCATCGCGCGCGTGGGCGAGGGCATTGTGACGACCATCGGCTCGTCCGACACCTACAAGGTCGTGCTGGAATCGCCCGACAGCATCTCCAAGGTCGTGCTCAAGCGCGGCCTCGATGTCGGCACGGCTTTTGAAATCCTTTCCATCGACATCGCCGACGTGGATGTCGGCGAAAACGTGGGCGCGAAATTGCAGGAGGCGCAGGCCGAGGCGAACAAGAGCATCGCGCAGGCGCAGGCGGAAATCCGCCGCGCGGCGGCCGTGGCCCTTGAGCAGGAAATGAAGGCCAAGGTGCAGGAAATGCAGGCGAAGGTCGTGGCCGCGCAGGCCGAAGTGCCCCTCGCGATGGCCGAGGCCTTCCGCCAGGGGAAACTCGGCGTGATGGATTATTTCCGCATGGAAAACGTCCAGGCCGACACCGGCATGCGCAAGTCCATCGCGGAACCCGGTACCACCAAGTAATCCATGGATTGGATCAAAGATCACTTGCAGCTGGTGATCGCCGTGGCCGCGGCATTCGCCTACTGGCTCAACTCCCGCAAGCAACAGTCGGAGGAAGTAGAGCCGGATGAAAAGCCGTTGCAGGACGATCGCGGTGCGGCGGCTGAAGCCGCGGAGCGCGCGCGGCAGATTCGCGAAGAAATCCGCCGCAAGATCGCCGAGCGATCCGGCGGCGGCGAATTCAACGCGCCGCGGCCGGTGGCTGGACCGCCGCCGGTTATCCGCCAGCTCGAAGTCGATCCGCCGCCGCGCCAGCCGATGATAGACGCGGCGCTACTGGAACAGCAGCGTCGGCTGGAGGAGCAATTGGCGGAATTGGCGCGCGCGAAAATGCGCGCGCAGGAAATCCGCCGCGCCGATCCCGCGAAACAGGCGACCGCCGCGCAGGTGGCATCGGCACGCGGTCTGCGGGCTGAGTTGAAGGATCACGCCGCGCTGCGCCGCGCAATCGTCCTGAACGAAGTGCTGGGCCCGCCGGTCGGATTGCGGTGAACGCGGCGGTTTGCCCCTATCTGCGCTGCCGCGCATGGATCGCAATCGAGACGAGGAGCAGCCTCAGTTGATCTGCGCGCGGTTGTAGCCCTCGAACGGCATCGGGTAGCGTTTGCCGTTGATCTCGATCTGCAGGTTCCTGCCTTCGGAGGCCCAGATGAGAATGGCGCCGGGTTTGCGCACGGCGCGGGTTTCGCCACGGGCCAGGTTGGTGTCGGGCAGGAGCACTTCGCCGGCGGAGCCGTCGGCATTGCGCGCGGTGACCTTCACGCGCACGTTGTTGAGCGCGATGAGGGAGATGCTGGATTCGGCGGCGATGGCGGTGGTGCCGCCCGCGGGCGTGGCGGGGGTCTTGGGTTCGCCGGGACCGATGAGCGAGCTGATGAGCCAGTAAACGAGCAGGACGGCGATGATGACGGCGAGCGCGATGCCGCCTTTGAAAATCAACTGGGGCGGGATGGCGGGACCCTTGGGCAGGCTGCTGCCGCTGCGCCCGAGATGAGAAGCCCGTTGGGAGGAAGGGGCGGACTGGGCGGCCGATTCTTCGCGCGCGGCGTTTTTCTCCGCGGCACGCTCCTCGGCGGAGGCGACGGAGAGATCCATGCGGCCGTAAATCTCGCGGCTGTTCACGCGGTGCTTGGGCTGGCCGCGGCCGAGCGCGGCGTAGTCGTTGAGCAGTTTTTCAGCGGGCAGGCTGAGGTAGACGGCGTAGGAGCGCAGGAAACCGCGCACGTAGATTTCGGCCAGATTCAGGTCGAATTGGTTGCTCTCAAACTTGTGCAGGTAATCGCTGCGGATCTTGGTCGCCTCGGCGGCCTCGCGGATGGAGATGCCCTTGCGTTTCCGCGCTTCTTCCAGTCGTTCGCCGATGGTCTGCATGATGATTCAGTGAGTAGGGGGTTTGGGGCGGGAGGTGAAGTGTGAAATGGCGGGGCGCCTGATTTCGTCAGCTTTCGTAGGTGTCGAGATCAACGAGGATTTCGCGGGGCGAGGAGCCGTTCTCCGGGCCGACGATGCCTTTGTCCTCCATGAGGTCCATGATGCGGGCGGCGCGGTTGTAACCGATGCGCAGGCGGCGCTGGATCATCGAGGTGGAGGCGCGCTTGGTCGACTTGAGCACGTCGAGCGCCTGCTGGAAGAGCTCCTCGT
>JADLBI010000150.1 GCA_020847775.1 Opitutaceae bacterium | reverse complement strand
CCGCCAAGTCCGAAAATCCCGCCGCTTCCCAAACCGAGATCAATGTTACTCCCGGCTTGGAGGAGAAGCTGAACCAATTTTGGGGCCGCAATCGCCGCAACCTGTTGATCCTCGCCGTGGTGGTGCTGGTCGTGATTCTGGGCCGGGGAGCATGGGATTACGTCGCCGCGCAAAAAGAAGCGACCGCCGCCCGTGCCTATGCCGCCGCCACCACCACTGGGCAAAAACGCGCTTTCGCTCAGGCCAACGCCGGGCATGAGCTCGCCGGGGTGGCTTGGTTACAAATCGGCGACACCGCTTATGCCGAGAACAAGCCGGCCGATGCCCTCGCGGCATATCAATCCGCCGCCAAGATTTTGACCACCGGTCCGTTGGCGTCGCGCGCCGCCTTGGGCAGCGCGATGGCGCAGTTGCAAGCCGGGCAGACCGACGCGGGCAAAGCCGCGCTCCAGACGCTGGCCGACACATCCAGTGCTCCTGTGGCGCTGCGCACCGAGGCTGCGTATCACCTCGCCAGTCTGGCCCATGCCGCGGGCGACGACGCCAAGCTCAAGGCCCTCGCGCAACAAATCGCGCAGATCGACCCTGCCAGCCCCTGGACCCAGCGCATCATGCTGATGCAATTGGCGAAGCCGACCGCATCCACTGCGGCACCGGCCCAACCGGCCGCGCCCGCCACCACGCAGACCGAGGAGCCGACCATCAAGCTCAACCTCGGCAAGTGACGCCTTTTGGTTGGCAGTGATCACTCAAAAAAAGCCCGCTATACAGCGGGCTTTTTTCGTGAAGAGAGGCAGGCCTAAATCAGGCGGCAGCAACGCGCTTGCGGCGACGCACGGCGGCTACGCCAACCAGTGCCACCGCACCCAATATCGCGGCGTAGGTGGAGGGTTCGGGGACGGCGGTCGCCGTCCAGTTTAGGGTGAGATTGGTGCCGCTGTTTGATAAGGCGAAGCTACCGGTGCCCCAGGTGCTGCCGGAGCCCAGCGAAGCGAGCGTGATAGAGCTGCCCGTGCCGCCTGCAACGACCGTCCAGCTCTGGTTGCTGTTCCAGAAAGACTGGCCTTGCGAAGGATTCCAGTTGTTCGCGAAGGAGAGGTTCAGCGTCGAAAGCGTGAGCGTGCTGCTGGCGGCGAGGGTGAGCTGGGAAGCGGTCGAGTTGTCGGTGAGCAGCCAGTTGTAGGTTGAGACCGTGAGGGAGCTGCCGATGGTGCCAGAGCCGCTTAGCGCACCGCTCGTGCCGAAGCCACCCGCCGAGGCGGTGAGTGTGCCGGAGTTGAGCGCGATGTCGTTGGCGACGGAAACGCTGTTAAAGTGAAGCGTGCCGCCCGAGATGGAGACATTGCCGCTTCCAAGCGCATTGGCATGGCTGGCAATCAACGTGCCGTTGGAGACGGTGGTGCCGCCGGAGTAAGTGTTGTTACCGGACAACGACAAAGTGCCGGATCCGGTCTTGGCCAAACTGCCACCGCTGCCGCCAATCTGGCCGGAAATACTCATGTCCGTGGAGGCGGAGCCGTCGGCTATGGCAAAGGTGCGGGCAGAACCACCGAGGCCCATATTTCCGGCAATGATTGCGGTGCCATTATTGGCGGAATCGAAGGCGACGTCTCCATTGAGGTTGACGGTGACGCCACTGTTGATCTGCGCGTTGCGCATGTTGAGCGAACCAGCGTTTACCGTGTTGCGCGAGGCCCCAGCCGCCAGATTGCCGCTGTAAACATTCAAGGCCCCGCTGACGGTTTGCGTCGAACCACTGCCATCCAAGGACACATCACCCGAACTGCGGTTGATAGTCAGGTTGTTGACGGTGGAGGGCAGCAGGCTGCCGGTGCCGGCACCTTGGAATTCATAGTTGGCGCTGGTGCTGAAAGACTTCGCTCCGGTGACGGCAATAGCTCCGTCTAGACCAGTTGTATTGGAGGTGATGAGCGTCGCGCCACTGTCGAGAGTGAATGTGCCACTGGTGCCCGAGAGCACTTGGGCGCCAAGATTCAAAATACCCCCCACGTTGAAAGCAGCCGCACCAAGGTTGGCTGAATCCTGAAAATTGATGGTTTTACTTGAGCCGACCGTGAAAGTGACATTGGCGAAATTTGTATTCGTCACTGTGCCCCATGTCACATCTGAAGATCCAGTTCCACTAAAGTTGAATTCAATATTTCCATTGGCCGATCCTTTTTGCAGAGTGCCTGAATTGCTGAATCCTCCGCTAAGGTTGATTATTCCAGTTCCAGTTGAGCCCGCGCCAAGATCAAGGGTTTTTGATGACGATACATTTAAGTCGCCTCCCAAGGTCCAAGTATTTGAATTACTGCCGGATCCTGCCAATAGACGGGAGGCCGAGTTTCCCTGAATCGTTAAATCTCCCGTTGTCGTAAATGTGCCAAGGGTAGAGGAGCTGCCTGAAGAGGATGCCCAAACTAAATTGGAATATGGATGACTAGATACAGTAGTAGCGGCACCAGATATTGTGACAGTGCTAGAAGCACTCGCAGAAATGATGGATAATTGACTATAAGATGAATTCGCCACGGTGTAGTTAGACGTGCCTTGCAGGGTAAGATTAATTGACGAATTGAATGACCCGGAACTCAAGCTGCCGCCGCTTTCGATCGTGATGTTTCTTGGACCAGCGGATAAGGTTGTCCAACTACTTTCAACTATAGGACTCTGTGCGTCCTGAATAACATATGAATCGCTCCCATTGAATGCGCTTGGAGCTGTGCCTGTGCCATTTCGGGCGGTGTTCCAACTGCCAAGCGTGGTCAGCGTGCCGCTTTGATAATAGTAGGTTACGGCTTCAGCAAAATTCGTAGCCCAAAAGACAAACGCGAGGATGAGTAGTGGACGTTTCATGACACAATAGGCTTGAGGGGTGTTTTTGTCAGCCGATCAACTTCGGCTCATTGTTCTATGGAGCAGTCTTCCCGCAGAGCCGATATTTTTCTGCGAGTTTTAGCAATAATCTTCGAAGCCTATTTGTGTCGAGAGGTTGTTGGCTCTAGCGATCTGCGCTGCCTTTGCCGGCTCCCGTCCGATGCTGGCCCAGGCGGCAGTCGAGGCTATTGGCAATGCCGACATAGCGTTGACCGGTGCTGACGGAGCGCAGCACATGAACGTGGATGACAGGGG
This sequence comes from Opitutaceae bacterium, assembly GCA_020847775.1. GTDB lineage: Bacteria > Verrucomicrobiota > Verrucomicrobiia > Opitutales > Opitutaceae > Cephaloticoccus. The sequence continues at coordinate 10,987 of JADLBI010000150.1, read as the reverse complement.
GCGATGCCGACATGGACTGCAAACTGGTCGGGGCGGAGGGATTTGAACCCCCGGCCTCCTGGTCCCAAACCAGGCGCTCTACCAGGCTAAGCTACGCCCCGAAGGGCGAGAAGGGAGGGGGCTATTCCCCGCATGTCAACCCTTGGCTCAAATCGTTCGGCGACCAAGTTCGCCATGTCCCGTCCGGCACGGGCGGGTTTGAGAATTACGTGGGTGCGCCGGCTCGGCAGGAGTAGCGCAGACTTCCCAGCCTGCAGTCCGGACCGAAGCAGGTTGGGTGTAGCTGGAAGTGAAGTCATGCTCGTCTGGCGACGATTACATAATCGAGGTGGGCCGTGCGCTCCGCGCGCGGCAGTCGGGCTGGCGCGGTTCACGGCAGCGCCGCGCGTCGGAGCGCACGGCCCACCTCGCAAGCTGACATCACTTCCTGTTGCACCGAAGCAGGCTGGAAGCCTGCGCTACCGGCGGCCGGCCCCGCCTGAGATTCGGCAACTCCCGGGCGGTTAATAATCTATTCTTGCTTCAAGGGCCCGGTGGGTTAGTCCTCCTTCGCACCCTTCAACACCCATGGATACTATTTCACGTGAAAATAACAGCATGTTGCCCGTCGGCGGAATTATCGTCGGCGTGATCGCGCTGCTGCTCGGCGGTTACTCCGCCATCAAACTTTCCAGCGTCAATCGCACGCTGGCCGCGCATGAGGAGAAGATGGCGCGCTTCGACGCTCTGGAGTCGCAAGTCGGCACCGCTTCCGCCGCGAGCGACAAAGCCACGCGCGACCTCAGCGCCCTCACGCGCTCGACGCAGGACGCGTTTAATCAGGTCGGTGCCGAGCTCGGCAACCTGCGCGGCTCGATCACCAAGCTGGAGGAAGCCGCCAAGGCCGCCCCGGTCAAATCGGGCAAAGCGGGTGGCGCGGCCGCCGTCGCTGGCCCGGGTGAATACATCGTGAAGTCCGGTGACACCGGCGCGAAGATCGCCCGCAATCAGGGCGTCTCCCTCCCCGATCTGCTCTCGGTCAATCCCGACGTGAACTGGAACCGGCTCGCCGTCGGCCAGAAGGTCAAGCTGCCGAAGAAATAATTTTCCCGGTCCCCTATTTTAATGCCTCCTCGACCTTCCGGTCAGGAGGCATTTTTTTTTGCCCCATGCAACAAAGCAACGACGGTCCCGCGCGCTGGGAGAAACTCGGGCACACGGTGTTGGCGCGGACGCGCGTGTTCGATCTACACAGCGTGCGTTATCGGCATCCGCAGCGCGGCACAGAGCGCGACTTCGTCGTGATGCGACCGCCGGGTTGGGTCAACGTCGTGGCGTTGACCACCGACCAGCAACTCGTGCTCGTGCGGCAGTTTCGCTTCGGCGTGGACGACTTCGCCCTCGAGATTCCGGGCGGTCTGATGAACGCGCACGAGACCCCGCAGGAGACCGGCGCGCGTGAATTGCGGGAGGAAACGGGCTTCGCCGGCGACGCGGCGATCTTGCTCGGCTCGGTGCAGCCCAACCCCGCGATTCAGAGCAACCTCAGCCACGTCGTGCTCATCACCGGCGCTCGCCGCACCAGTGCGATGGAGTGGGACGCAGACGAGGAGATCGAAGTCACGACGCGGCCGGTGGAAGAAGTTTTGGCGGCGGCGCGGCGGGGCGAGATCGCGCACAGCCTGGTCCTCAGCGCGCTATTTTTATTCGAGCCCCGGTGGCGAAAAATGCAGGCTCGGGGCGTTTGACATCGCGCGCGACCCCCGTTTCCTGCCCAACGTCCGCCATGTCCGCCCCCGCCTTTGCCAACGCCAGTCTGATGCGCAACGCCGCCGATCCGCGGCGCGTGCCGACGGAGCTGGAGACGGAGATCCGGCGCATCTACGAGCGCAGCCCGCTCTACGCGCGGCGGTTTCCGCTGCACAATGAGCCGTTGCAATGGTCGTGCTACCGCGAGATGCCGGCGCTCTCGAAGCAGGAGATCGTGGAGCGTGGGCACCAGGCGTTCTTCGCCGACTACGCCGCGATCGAGCGCGGCCTGCAAAACAAGCAGTTTGAATACGAATCCACCGGCGGCACCACGCAGTCGCCGATGACGGTGATCATGGAAGACGGCTGGTGGGACGCCCAGACGGCGCGCGCCTACGCGGCCTCGCCGATCTTGCGCGAGTTCACCGGCCGACCCTACCGCAAGTGCGTGCTCGCGCCGATCGGGTGCTCGAGCAACTTGTGCCCCTACGAGGACCATCCGTTTCCGCACCGCTACTTCAACGGCACGGTGTATCTGAATTTGTCGAGCGATCCGTTTTCGTTTCCCGAGAGCGAGTGGGATCGCATCGTGCTCGAGTTGCAGGCCACCAATCCCGAGGTGATCGAGGGCGAGCCGGTTTATCTGTCGCTGCTCGCGCGCGCGGTGGCGCGGCGCGGCGTCAAGGTGCCGGGCGTGAAGGCGGTCATCCTCACCTACGGCAAGGCCAGCCGCCAGCACGCGGACCGCATCGCCGAGGTGTTCCCCGCGCGGCAAGTCGATCTCTACGGCTCGACCGAGGCGGGCTACTTGTTCGTGGGCGAGGCGTTCAAGGACAACAATCAGGTCATCGAGGGCAACGCGTTCATCGAGCTCGTGCCGTGGCGCGCGGAGCTGCCCGAGGTTTTCCAGATTTATGTGACCACGCGCGACCGCGAGGCCATGCCGCTGCTGCGCTACCACACCGGCGACATCGTGCAAAAAATGCCGCAGGGCTACCGCCTGCTGGGGCGCGAGCGCGATTTGTATTTCCGCCCCGACGGCTCGCTGGTGTCGGTTTACGATATCGACGCCGCGTTGCCGCGGGACTTCGCGTGTTGGCACTACAGCCTCGTGCAGACCAGCGCGAACCGGTGGGATTTTCACTACGTGTCCGAGCACACCGCGCCCCCCGGCGTCGAGCCCGCGCTGGCCGCGATGCTGGGCGAGGGCGTGCGCGTCAACGCGTTTCGCCGCCGCGTGCTCGCGCCGACCGCGAGCGGCAAATTCTCCCTGCTCAAGCCGCTTGCGCGCTGAGCGGGTCGGCGGCTTCTGATTTCGGTTAGGCTCCCTTATATGCCGCCGGGGCGGGGGAGCGCCGCAGCCCCGGACTTTACAAAACCGCCGGCAAGGTTTTTACCCTTGGGGCGGATGCGTTACCCTCCGCGTCACCACTTGTCCACATGAGTCCCCTCGCTGCTTTGTTTCGCTCCTCCATCGGCCGTAAATTTCTCATGGCCCTCACGGGTGTCATCTTGGCCGGTTTCGCCATCGGCCATCTGGTCGGCAACCTCCAGATCTTTTCGCACCCCGACAAAATCAACGGCTACGCCCAGTTCCTGCACCAGACCGGCGGGTTGATCTGGGCGGTGCGCCTCGTGCTGCTGGCCAGCGTGGTCATCCACATCTGGGCGGCCACGGTTTTGACCATCGAGAACCGCCGCGCGCGCGGCACGGATTATGACGGGGGCAAGCGCTGGATCAAGGCCACGCTCGCCTCGCGCTACATCCGGTGGACCGGCTATGTCGTGCTCGCGTTCATCTTGTATCATCTCGCGCATTTCACCTTCGGCGTGACGGATCCGGCCGACTTCAAGGCCCGGCACGCTTACGTGATGCGGCACGATTACGCGGTGGCGGGCTTTCCGGTCGTCGCGGCGGGCACCGCCGTGGACAACGTTTACCTGATGGTTTACCGCGGCTTCGAAAGCGCGCCGGTGGCTCTCTTCTACATCATCGCCGTCGGCCTGCTCTCGTTTCACCTCCTGCACGGCATCGATAGCCTTTTCCAAACCATCGGCTGGCGCTCGACCACGTGGGCCAAGGCCCTGCGCAAAGTGGTCGCGCTGGTCTGCCTGCTCTACTTCCTCGGCAACCTCGCGATCCCCGCCGCTATTTTGAGCGGCGTGTTGCCGCCCCATCCCGACGCCCAAGTCGCCCCCGCCGTCGCCGCCCACTAATCTCGCCCCGCCATGGCCACGCTCAATCCCAACATCCCGCCCGGTCCGCTCGCCGACAAGTGGCGCAGCCACAAGTTTAACAGCAAGCTCGTCAACCCGGCCAACAAGCGCAAATACGAGATCGTCATCGTCGGCGCCGGCCTCGCCGGGGCGTCCGCCGCCGCCACGCTTTCCGAGCTCGGCTACCGGGTGAAGTGCATCGTGTTTCACGACAGCCCCCGCCGCGCCCACTCCATCGCCGCGCAGGGTGGCATCAATGCCGCCAAGAATTATCAAAACGACGGCGACAGCGTTTACCGGCTGTTTTACGACACGATCAAGGGCGGCGACTACCGCTCCCGCGAGGCCAACGTCCATCGCCTCGCCGAAGTGTCGGCCAGCATCATCGACCAATGCGTCGCCCAAGGCGTGCCCTTTGCCCGCGAATACGGCGGCCTGCTGGCCAACCGCTCGTTTGGCGGCGCCCAAGTCTCGCGCACCTTTTATGCCCGCGGGCAGACCGGCCAGCAACTCCTCCTCGGCGCCTACTCGGCCCTCTCCAACCAAGTCGGCGCGGGCGCGGTCGAGCTCGTCACCATGCACGAGATGGTGGACCTCGTCGTCATCGATGGCCACGCCAAGGGCGTGATCACGCGCGACCTCGTGACCGGCGCGCTGCACCGCCACGCCGGCGACGCCGTGGTGCTCGCGACCGGCGGCTACGGCAACGTGTTCAACCTCTCGACCTACGCGCGGCAGTCCAACGCCACCGCCATCTGGCGCGCCTACAAACGCGGCGCCTGCTTCGCCAACCCCTGCTACACGCAGATCCACCCGACCTGCATCCCCGTCTCCGGCGATTACCAATCGAAGCTCACGCTCATGTCCGAGTCGCTGCGCAACGACGGCCGCATCTGGGTGCCGAAGAAAGCCGAGGACTGCCCCAAGAACCCGAACGACATCCCCGAGGCCGATCGCGACTACTACCTCGAGCGCATCTACCCGTCATTCGGCAACCTCGCCCCGCGCGACGTTTCTTCCCGCGCCGCCATGCGCATGTGCGACGAAGGCCGCGGCGTGGGCGAGTCCGGCCTTGGCGTCTATCTCGATTTCGCCGACGCCATCCAACGCTACGGCAAACAAGCCGCCGCGCGGGCCGGCCACGCCCACCCCACGCCCGCCCAAATCCTCGAGCTCGGCGAGGCCGCGATCAAGGAACGCTACGGCAACCTCTTCGACATCTATCACGAGATCACCAACGAGAACGCCTACAAGCGCCCCATGCGCATCTACCCGGCGGTGCACTACACCATGGGCGGCCTCTGGGTGGACTACAACCTGATGTCCAACCTCCCCGGCCTCTTCGTGCTCGGCGAAGCCAACTTTTCCGACCACGGCGCGAACCGCCTCGGCGCCTCCGCCCTCATGCAAGGCCTCTCCGACGGCTACTTCGTCCTCCCCAACACGATCAACGGTTACCTCGCCGGACAGAAACCCGGCTCGCGCCCCTCCACCGACGCGGCGGAGTTCGTCGCCGCCGAGAAAAACTCCGCCGACGTGATCGCGCGCCTCATGGCCGTGAAGGGCAAGGAGACCGTCCACCACTTCCACAAACGCCTCGGCCTTATCCTCTGGAAACGCTGCGGCATGGCTCGCAACCGCGCCGGACTCGAAGCCGGCATCAAGGAAATCCAAGCCCTGCGCGCCGAGTTCTGGGCCAACGTCAACGTGCCCGGCTCCGCCCAAGACCTGAACCAAGCGCTCGAACGCGCCAACCGCGTGGCCGATTTCCTCGAGCTCGGCGAACTCATGTGCCGCGACGCCCTGGCCCGCGAGGAAAGCTGCGGCTGCCATTTCCGCGAGGAGTATCACCACCCCGACGGCGAGTGCTTGCGCAATGACGAGCTCTTCAACCACGTCGCCGCCTGGGAATACCAAGGCGAAGGCAAGGAGCCCCTGCGCAACGTCGAGCCCCTCGTTTACGAAAACGTCAAGATGAGCGTCCGCTCCTACAAGTAATTCTTCCCATGGCTGACCATTCCGCATCCCAAAACATCTCGGTCACCCTGCGCATCTGGCGGCAGCCCGCCGCCGATCAGCCGGGCCGCCTCGTCGAATACCAAGCGGCGAACTGCAACCCCAACATGTCGTTCCTCGAGATGCTCGACGTCGTAAATGACGACCTCGAACGCCGCAACGAGGACCCCATCGCCTTCGCCCACGACTGCCGCGAAGGCATCTGTGGCACCTGCTCACTCATGATCGACGGCGAGCCCCACGGCCCGCAGTCCGGCATCGCCACCTGCCAGACCTACATGCGCAGCTTCAAGGACGGCGATGTCATCACCGTCGAGCCCTTCCGCGCCGAACCCTTCCCCGTGGTCAAGGATCTCGTCATCGACCGCTCCGCCTTCGATAAAATCCAGCAAGCGGGCGGCTTCATCAGCGTCCGCACCGGCGCGCCGCAGGACGCCAACGCCCTGCCTGTGCCGAAGGCGGACGCCGATCTCGCGATGGACGCCGCCGCCTGCATCGGCTGCGGCGCCTGCGTGGCCGCGTGCAAAAACGCCTCCGCCATGCTCTTCGTCTCGGCCAAAGTCTCGCAACTCGCCCTGCTCCCCCAGGGCCAGCCCGAACGCGACATCCGCGTGCTCAACATGGTGGCGAAGATGGACGAGCTCGGCTTCGGCAACTGCACCAACCAATACGAGTGCTCCGCCGCCTGCCCGAAGCTCATCTCGCACGACTTCATCGCCCGCATGAATCGGGACTACCTCGCCGCCAGTTTTCGCGCGGCGTTTACCGACAAGCCCGCCGCTGGCTCCGGTGGCGGCGCCTGACCGCGCCGGCCGGTTTGTAATCTCCGACGCTACAAGCCGGTCGCGGCGGCTCGCGCGAACGTCACCGCGCCAGCGCGCCGAGGTCGATCGTGCCGGTCGCTTCGGCGGGCACGCGCTCGGTGTCGTCGCCCTTTTGGTAGGTCAGCGTGCTCACTAGCTTGTAGGTGGCGCTTTGGCTGCGGCCCGCGTCGAGTAGCTGGGTGAGCAACCGGGTGTTTTCAAAAAAGACCACGACGTCTTGCGTGGTGGTGCTCGCCGGCGGCAGACCCACGGCTTGGTTGCTCACGGCCTTGCCGACATAGGTGCCGTTGAGGTAGAGCTTGTGTGTGGTGCTGGTGAAGGCGATGGGCACCACGTTCTCGTTAAAATAGCGCACAGTCATCACCGCGCGGGATTCCAGCATCGAGCCACCGGCCGGCTTCAGATCGACCACGGCCACGGAGATCTCGCCGATGCTGTAGCGAGTCTGGCAACCGGAGGCCAGCAGGCCGCAGAGCAAGGTGAACACGGACAGAAAACGAAGGGAGGTCATGGGCGCATGACAACCACCGTCATGCTCGACCGCAAGACTGAGTCGCGGGCCCGCGCTCAGAAAACCGACAGCGCCTTGGCGCTCTCAATCGCCACCCAAGCGAACCCCGCCGCCGCCAGCACGACCAGCCCCTGCCGCAGCAACCGTCGGCCGCGCATCACCGTGTCGTGAAAATTTGTGTCGAGCGTCTTGCGGTTGCTCTGGCTCATGAAGCTCACGAACCGCGGGTCCCGCAGTGTGCGCCGACGATCCCGCGCCAACCCCATGCGGATGGCGGGACGGCGCAGAAGATTGGCGAGCACGCGAAACATGCGGGGCACATTGGCAGACCTCCCGGTGTGGTATTTCAAGGTCAAACTCGTGCCGCCCGGTTTTTGACCGCATTTTCCAAACGCCGTCCCGCCCGCCCCGGATGTTCGTATTACGAACATCCGGGGCGGGGCGCGGGCGGGCCCGGCGAAAAAACTCGTCCCGCGCGGCCGAATGCGCGATTAACCCAGCTATGAATTTCGCGGTCATCGGTGCGGGCGCGTGGGGCACGGCTTTTGCCGTGCACTTGGCGCGGACTGGACACCCGACGACTTTGGTCCCACGGCGGGCCGAGCACGCTGCCGCGCTGCTGGCCGCGCGGGAAAACACCGACTACCTGCCCGGCGTGTCGTTGCCGGATGGGGTGCGCGTCACGGCCGATCTGAAGGCTGCCTTGACCGGGGTTGAGGTCGCGCTGTTGGCCTGCCCCTCCCACGCGCTGCGCGCCACCTGTGGACTCATCCAAGCGGTCCGGCCGGGTGATGGCCGTTTGAAATTCGTCGTGAGTTTGGTCAAGGGCCTGGATACCGGCACCCACCAGCGACCGTCGGAAATCATCACCGAGCTGCTGCCAGGCGTGACGGTGGGCGCGTTGACTGGCCCGACCAATGCCGAGGAAGTGGCCCGACGGCAACCAGCCGCGATGGTGCTGGCATGCGCGCAGCCGGAGGGGCAGTTGCGCGAAGTTCAGGCCGCGCTCAGCAGCCCCATGCTGCGGGTTTACACGGGCGACGATCTGCGCGGGGCCGAACTCGGCGGCTGCCTGAAAAACATTTACGCCATCGCGGCCGGTTGCTGCGACGGGCTTAAGCTCGGCGACAACGCCCGCGCCGCCCTGCTCACCCGCGCGCTCACCGAGATGGTGCGCGTCGGAGTGGCCTTGGGCGCGCGCACCGAGACGTTTTACGGCCTCAGCGGTTTCGGCGATCTGGTGGCCACCTGCCACGGCGCGTGGAGCCGTAACCGGCGGTTTGGCGAGCAAATCGGCGCGGGGGCGAAGGTCGCCGATCTCATCGCCCACCGCCGCACCGTGGTCGAAGGCTACCGCACGACGCTGGCCTTTGAGGAGCTGTGCCAACAACGCGGGATTGATGCCCCGATTTTGCACGAAATCCACGCCATACTCTACGTCGGCAAGGCCCCGGCCGCCGCCCTGCAATCGTTGATGAACCGCGGCCTCAAACGCGAAACCACCACGCCGTTCGCCCCCGCGCCGTAAAGCCAGTTTGTAACATAATACGTTACAAACGGCTGGTCGGCCCGCGGGGAGCTCGCCGCCATGACCGCATCCCGCGGCGGCGCATGGGCTCAGTCGGCCAGCGCGCCGTGGCGTTTTTCCTTGAGGAAAAAGCCGCCGATGACGGCGGTCGTCAGCGCGATGCCGATGGGGTAGATGAGCCCGGCGTAAGGGTTGCCAGTCTTGGCCACGAGCGCCGTGGCGATGAAGGGCACGAGGCCGCCGAACACGCCGTTGCCGATGTGGTAGGGCAGCGACATTGAGGTGTAGCGTATGCGCGTGGGAAAGAGCTCGACCAAGAACGCCGCGATCGGACCGTAAACCATCGTGACGAAGAGCACCTGCACGAACACGAGCGCGATGAGCATCACCTCGTTGAGCGGGTTGGCGTAGTGCATCAGCCCTTGGTAGATCGGATAATAAAGCAGGGCGGCCAAGAGGCACCCGGCGATGATGATGGGTTTGCGGCCGATGCGATCCGAGAGGCTGCCGAAGAAGATGAAGAACGGTGTGCCGAGCACCAGCGCGGCGGCGATGATGAGGTTGACGGTGACAAAATCCACCCCGGCGATGCGTTGCAAAAAGAAGAGCGCGTAAAATTGACCCGTATACCAGACGACGCCCTGACCCAGGGTGGCGCCGAGCAGCGCGAGGATGACCAGCCGCCGGTTCTCCGGGCGCGCGAAACTTTCCTTGATCGGGTTTTTCGAGAGTTTGCCCTCGGCCTTGGTCTTGGCGAAGAGCGGCGATTCCTGCATCCGCACGCGGATGTAGTAGGAGACCACGATTAAAAAGATCGAAAGGAGGAAGGGCAGGCGCCAGCCCCAGTCCTCAAAGGTTGTCTGGCCGAGCAACTCGCGGATGCCGAGGATGACGCCGAGCGAGACGAACAGCCCGAGTGTGGCCGTGGTCTGGATGAAACTGGTGTAGAAGCCGCGGCGGCCATCGGGCGCGTGTTCGGCCACGTAGGTGGCGGCGCCGCCGTATTCGCCACCGAGGGCGAGCCCTTGCACCAGCCGCAGCAACACGAGCAGCCCGGTGGCGGCCACGCCCCAATGCTCGTAGGTGGGCAGCAGGCCGATGGCGAAGGTCGAGCCACCCATCAAAAGTAGCGTGAGCAGAAAGGTATATTTGCGGCCCACCAGGTCGCCGATATGGCCGAACACGATGGCCCCGAACGGGCGCACGATGAAGCCGGTGGCGAAGACCGCCAGCGTGGAGAGAAACGCCACGGTGGGGTTGCCCTTGGGGAAGAACTGCGTGGAGATGATGGTCGCGAGCGAACCGAAGATGTAGAAGTCATACCACTCGATGAGCGTGCCGGCGGAGGACGCGGCGATGACTTTCCAGATGCCGCGGGGCGCGGCGGGGGCGGTGGTGGATTTCATGGGGCGGGGCCGTTTGTGGCGCGGTCCGGCGCGGTCCGCAAGTTTCAGTTTGGCGCGGATGGGGCGACGACTATGCGGACTCCAGCAACCCGGAGGGGTTAACCATGGATGCCTCGCCTAACGGCTCTGCTTGTTGGTGAGCTCAGCCCAATCGGCTCCGCGATGGGTTTGGCGGCGCGGGTCCACGTCCCGGCTTGACTTGGTGGCAGGGAGCGGGCGCAGTGCCCGACTCGACGTTACCCAACGGCTTTTCCCGTCCCCATGACTATCCTCGGCCTGCACTGGATCGATTTCTCAATCTTGGTCGCCTACATCATCGGCGTCCTCGCCATCGGCAAAATCCTCGCGCACGGCGTGAAGGGGGAGGATGATTTTTTCCTCGGAGGCCGGTCGCTCGGCAAGTGGTTCCAGTTTTTCCTTAGCTTCGGCAATATGACCGATCCCGGGCAGGCGACGACGACCTCGAGCTCGGTTTACCGGCAGGGAGCGGGCGGCACTTGGTTGGCGCTCATCACGTTGTTTCTCACGCCATACTACTGGTTCAGCAACGTGTGGTTTCGCCGGGTGCGGTTGACGACGATGGCGGACTTGTTTGAAGACCGCTTCGGTCGTCGGTTCCTCGCCACCCTGTATGCGATCTCCACGATTTTGATCGCGGTGGTGGGCATCGCGGGCGGCAACGTCGTCGCCCTGAAGACACTGCAACCGATGATGGTGAAGGAGGAGATCCGTTGGACGGCGGCGGAGCGGCAGATGG
>JADLBI010000149.1 GCA_020847775.1 Opitutaceae bacterium | reverse complement strand
GGATGTAGAGCAGGGAAGGTTTGGCGGCCGAGCGCGCCAAGTGCACGCCCCAGAAACATTGGAGGGTGTTGCTGACAACGAGGTCGATTTGATCCCATTCCACCCGGTAGGCGATGTCGGCGACGGCGCTGTGAAAGAGCTCGGCATCGCCCGCGGAAAAAAGCGGCGCGGTGTCCACCAAGGTGATGCGCGCGCCGAGCTGTTCGTAGCGCGCGCGCAGCGGCCCGTCCTGCGCGGCGAGCACTTCGAGGTAGAAACCCGCGGTGCCGGACAGGTGGGCGGCGTCTTCCAACAAAAAGAGCGGCGCGCCTTCGAGGTTGAGATTGTGGGTGATGAGCAGCAGGCGGAGTTTTCCGGCGCGCCGGGCCCGGGGAAAGGTGTCGAGACGCGGCACGGGGCGGTTGTCGCGCAGCTCCCGGTTGGCGCTGAAAAACGGGTCGCGGTAGAGTGGATAACGGCGCGCGAAGGCGATGTGCTCGGCGTCGTCAAAGGTGACGCCACGCGTGGCGCTGCCCCAGTGCATAAGCGTGGCCTGCGGCGTGTAGATCACGCGCCGGCCCGCCGCGCGCACGCGCAGGCAGTAATCCACGTCGTTGTAGGCCACGCCGAAATCGGTTTCGTCGAAGCCGCCGAGTTCGGCGTAGAGTTCCGTGCGCGTCAGCAGGCAGGCGCCGGTCACGGCGGAGACCTCGCGGGCGGCGGCGTATTCGGTGACGGGAATTTCCCCGGCGGGCACGCGGGCGTAAGGGGTGTCCGCGAGGCCGCCGTGCGGGCCGATGATGATGCCGGTGTGGTTTAAGGTTCGGTCGGGATTGATCAGCCGCGCGCCGACCACGCCGACATCGGGCTGGGTGAACCAGCCCGCCATCGCCTCCAGCCAGCCGCGCTCCAGCGCGTTCACGTCGTTGTTGAGGTGGAGCACGAGGGGCGTGTCAAGGTGCGGGCGCGCGAGGTTGACGAGGTGCGAGTAATTGAAAGGCGCGGCGCGATCGGCCGGTCGCACCACCACGCAGCGCAGGTCGGCGCGTTGTTGGATCGCCTCGAGGTAGCGAACCGCGTCGGCGTCGCGCGAATGATCGTCCACGATGACAAGTTTGGCGTGCCGCCAGTCCACCGTTTCCTCCAGCAGCTCCACGCATTCCTGCAGCAAGTGCAGCTTGTCGCGCGTGGGGATCACGATGGTGACGGGCAGTTGGGCGAGAAGGTCCGGGGACCAACGCCATTGATGGTAACCGAGCCGGCGGTGGTGGCCGGTTTCGGGGAGGAACGGCGCGGCGGCGAGCCCGCGGCGTTGCGCGGTATCGACGAGCGCGCGCCGCGCTTGCTCAACGGCGGGGTGCGCGGGATCGGTTTCGCGCGGGGCCTCCGCGTGGGTGTGGCAGCCGATCAGCGGCAGATGGCGCACTTGCGCGGCGGTCAGATGATCCTGCAATCGCCAGAGCAAATCCTGCCAGGGCAGCTCGTGATATTCGGCGCGGAAGGAGCCGAGCGCGATGAACCGTTCCCGGCGAATCACCGTGAGTTTGCCCGGAAACAAGCCGGAGTCCGCCAGCGCGGGACTCCACGCGGGTTTGAATACGGGCGCGTGGCGCGCGCCGTCGTCGTTCATCCGATCCTCGTCGGTGTAAACCAATTCGAGCTCGGGGTTTTGCGCCCAACCCTCGGCGACTTCAAGCAGCGCATCCGGCGGCAGCCGGTCGTCGCCGCGCAGCAGGGTCAGCAGCTCGCCCGTCGCGGTGTGGGCGGCGGCATTGAGCGCGGCGGGAAAGTCCTTGGGCGTGGCGCAAGGCTGGTGATGGAGACGCGCGTCAGCGGGCAGGGCGGTTTGGTCGCCGATGAACCACGCATCCCATGCCGGATAAACCTGCGCCAGCAACGAATCAGCGAGGCGGGCCACGCGCTCGGGTCGGCAGTCGCGCGCGTCAATCAGCAGCGTGCAGCGCGGCCCCTTGGGTTGCAGGCCTTGGGCGGCGCGTTCGAGCGCCTGCTGGAAATGGGGGCCGGGCGCATGGGCGGCCAGCCAGCGCTTGTATAAATCCGCCGCGGGCGCGGCCGGCAGGGCGCGCGGGGCGAAGGTGCGATAAATCTCCCGCGCGCGCCGGACGCCGCGCCAGAAGTCGCGCAAGCGGCCGAGGCGCACGCGTTCGTGGCGGCAGGCGGCGATGAAGCAGCCGACGACGCGCAGGAAGCGGGTGCCAGAGTAAAGCGGCAACGGACGTTCATCGCGGTTGCACGCGCGTTGATAAAACCGGCGCAGGAAGAGCAGGTGGCGGCTGCCATCCGCCAATTCGGCCCAGAGTTGGAGGTAGGCCGGATCGGCGGCGTCTTCCGCGATGTCCACCATGCCGAAAAATTGCGATCGCCCGGCGTAAGGGTGATCCGGGAAAAGTTGCGCAGCCTCGGGGCGCGGGCGGTCGCCGTAATCGAGTTCGTTTTCGACCAGCGGGTGCGTGGTGCCGAGGAGACGACGAATGGGCTGATCGCGATGGATCACCCAGCCCTCGACGCGGATCTTGCCGAACTGCGAACCGCCGGTGATGAGCGGTTTTTCCAACGCGCCATAGAAGGGCGGATTGGGCAGGGTTTCAAAGGCCACCGCCGCGGCTTCCAGGGCGAGTTGGCGCGTGAGCGGACGCGGATCGGCGGCGGGCCGGGCGCGTTGTTCCTGCAGCAGGCGGCGCAACTGGTCGGCGATGATGCCGGGTTTGAGTTTCGGACGGCGGCCGGGGCCTTGGTGGGTGCGGATTTTTGTGCGCCAGATTTCCACCCAGCGTCCGCCCGCGTCGCACAATTCGAGGCGCAGCACATGCCGGCCTTGCGGCGGGCGGATGAGAAGCGAAAAGCCTGGATGGGGCCGGTCGGGTGGGCCGGGAAAACGTTGCTCAATATCGGGCCGGGGGAGCGCCCAGAGGCCCGGGTAGGCGATGCCGTCGATCACCGCGCGGAAATCGGAAAATACCGCGCCGGTTTTGGAGATGAACCAGCCGCTGATCCAAGTGGGCGCGCCGGAAAACTCCCAAGCGGCGGGCTGTTCAACCTCAAAATTGTAGGAGTCGTTTTCGTTCACGCGATCAGGGGTGAAAACGAAGGCAGAGCCGGCGGTAACGCGCAAGCCGTTAGCCGCGCGCGGCGGCGACGGTGTTGAGCAGCTCGGTCCAGCGCGGCAGGAGCGCGCGCGGATCGTGCGCCGCGCGAATCCGGTCGCGCAAAAGCGCCGCCCGCCGGTGGAACCGCTCCGGTAGCGCCTCATAAGCGAGTAACGCGTGCGCGAGGGCCATGGCGTTGCCTTCGGCGCAGAACAGTGACGGCTCGTCACCGAAAATCTCCTTGGTCAGCGCGGAGCGCGCGACAACGAGCGGAATGCCCGTGGCGGCGGCATCGAGCGACGGTCGCAACGGTTCGCGCTCGAACATCGCACCGAGATGAAGGCTGAGGCCGGGCGCGCGCCAATCCGCCGCCGACACCAGATCCGACTCGGCCCAAGCCTCGTCCAGCCGGGCAAGCTGGTCGGCGGTGACCGTGGTGCCCGGACCTTGCGCGAATTGCCAGCGCGCCGCGACGTCGGGGTGGCGTCGGCGCAACCAGTTGACAGCGCGCAGTGGCGCGTGAGCGAGGCGCGGCGCATCAACAGGCGTCGGCTCGCCGAACGCGGGCGCAAACCAGAACGGCACAATGGCGGCGGGCCGACCGAAGAGCATGGACGACTGCGCGCGTGCGGCGGTTTGCGAAGTGAAGCAAACGGCGGTGGCGCCGGCCCAGGCGGCAGTTAGACTACGGCGCACTTCCGCGCCGGCGGTGGGATCGGGTCGCAGTGGCTCGGTCGCGCCGCAGTCGAATAGCGTGGGAATGCCGCGCGCGGCGGCCAGGGCGAGCGCCCATCCGCACCACGGATCGAAGACCGCGACGGCGTCGAGGTGGTCCCAGCGGATGGCGCGGCCTAATTGCTGGAGCTCGCATACCGCCGCGTCGTCGCCTGCGGTGAGAAACGTGGTGGGATTGACGATGAGCGTTTCGGCGCCGACGGTGAAAAAGGCGTCGCGCAGCGGGCCGTCTTCGGTCGAGACCATG
>JADLBI010000148.1 GCA_020847775.1 Opitutaceae bacterium | reverse complement strand
TCGGCACGGAAATCGTGCACGGCTGAGCTCCATGTCCTCGCCTTCCATCATCCGCACCAACACGGCCGATCTTTACGACGCGCATGTGCTGAAGAACTACGCCCGCGCGCCGATGACTTTGGTGCGCGGCCGCGGCGCGCAGGTGTGGGACGACGCTGGCAATGCCTATCTCGATTTCACTTCCGGGATCGCGGTGAGCTCACTCGGCCATTGCCATCCGCATTGGGTCGCCGCGATCCAGCGGCAGGCCGGTGAACTCATTCACACGAGCAATCTCTTCCGCCACCCGAATCAGGGCGAACTGGCGCGCCGCCTCGTCGGCTACGCGGGCCCGGGCCGCGTGTTTTTTTGCAACAGCGGCGGCGAGGCCGATGAGGGGATGATCAAGCTCTCGCGCCTGCACGGCGTCGCGAAGAGCGGCGTCGAGGGCAAATGCATTAAGGTCATCGTTGCGAAGAACGCGTTTCACGGCCGCATGTTTGGCGGCATGAGCGCCACCCCGCAGGAGAAAATCCAAAAAGGCTTTCGCCCACTCGTCCCCGGTTTCGCCGTGGCCGAGCTGAACAACCTGCAAAGCTTCGCCGAGCAGATGGACGAGGACACCACGGCGGTGCTCGTCGAATCCATCCAGGGCGAGAGTGGCATCAACCCTTGCACGACGGAATTTCTGGTCGGCCTGCGCAAACTTTGCGACGAGCGCAAGGTGCTCCTGCTGATTGATGAAGTGCAATGCGGCCTGGGCCGCACCGGCACGTTTTACGCCTTCGAGGCGGCGGGCATCCGGCCCGATGCCATCGCCATGGCCAAGGGGCTCGGCGGCGGTTTTCCCATCGGCGCGATCTGGATCGCCGATCGCTTCGCGGATTTGTTTCAACCCGGCTCGCACGGCAGCACCTTCGGCGGCACGCCGCTGGCCTGCGCGGCGGGTCTGGCCGTGCTCGACGTGATCGAACGCGAAAATCTGCTCGAGAAGGTGCGGCAGCAAAGCGTCGGTTGGCACGCGGGATTGCAGCAACTCGCCGCAGAGTTTCCTGCGCAACTGGCCGAAGTGCGCGGCCGCGGCTATCTCGTCGGCTTGCAGCTCACGTCCGACCCCGCGCCATACATCGCCGCCTTGCGCGAGCGCGGCCTGTTGGTCGTTTCCTCTGGAAACAACGTCATCCGCGTGCTCCCGCCACTCACCGCCACGCCCGATGAACTGTCGCGCTCGGTGGAAATTCTCCGTGCGGTGCTCGTAGCCAAAGCGTGACAGGTCCCGAAATGATCCAACGCGGAGACTTGGTATCCCGCCGAAGAACAAACCGGACCGGCCAGATCAGTCCGCCCCGCCACGCCCGAAGTCGCCGTCTCAGGCCAACCTCAAGTGAGCACGGATTTGAGCCAAGCGGGGATTGGCTTCGTCAGTGATTTGGCCTTTCCCCGTTCAAACTCGGCCACCCGCCGGTAGGGATTGGCTAGGTCGCTGTTATCGAACACGAGCACGAGCGGCAGTTTCTGAATGGCCGTCTTCAGATTCGCCAGTGTGCGGGGGAAGCGGGCAGCCAGCTTGTCCGACGGCACGTCGTGTCCCCCTTGCGAAACGCGCATCGCCACGCGCTCCTCGGAGATCTTCGGCGCGGCAAGGCCGATGTAGCACAGCACCACGCTGTAGCCTGCAGCTTCGGCCTCCTGAAGAAACGCCACCTTGTCTCCCACCGGGTCGGAAAAGACCGTCTCGAAAACAAAACTCTCGCGCTGGCGGACGAGTTCAGCGCGCAAGGCGTTCGCCACGTTGGCCGCCGCGTAGGGCTCGAGGGCCAGCTCCTGCGCGATTTCGTCGGCATTCACAAAGCGCAGCCCGCCCTCGCGTAGGAAGGTTTCGTAAAACGTCGATTTGCCCGCGCCGTTTGGTCCCGCGATGGTCACGATGAGCGGGCGGGCATCAAGCCGTGGATGCATCGTGTCGCTCACGCGGCGGGCGCCGGCACGAACCGGCGTTTGCTGAAACGGCCCCGGATGCGGGTGCCGTTTTTCTCAATCCGCACCAACCAGCCCGGTGCAGCCGGATCGGGTTCATAGTGGGGATAGGGCCGGGTCTTGAGATAAGCGGCGACCTTGCGTGTACCGGCTGGCGTGCCAGCCTCGGCTAAACAGGCCGATAGCGGCTTGACTGCCCCGGCCTTCCGCAGGGCCAGCACTTCGGGCAATTGCAACACCGGTTCGATGGCCCGGCCCACCCCCGCCCAAAATTCGATCTGACCCGCAATCGAACGCTCCGCCGCTTCACTGGTTAGACGGGCATCCAAAACTAGACTGTCCGATAGTTTGACGGGCTGGCTCATGCTGGATAAGTAGTACAATGCTACCTTACGTCAAGATGCGAGGTCAGCCTCTGGCGCTGCCATTGATTCCGTGGGCAGCGTCGACTTCCGTGTGACGGCGGCTTTCCAGAACGCGCTTAGCCTGTAATCACACAACGCCCATTTTTCACTCGTCGCGCGGGGCAAAAGGCGTTTCGTTTTTCCCTTCCCCAATGAAACACTTCCTCAAGG
>JADLBI010000147.1 GCA_020847775.1 Opitutaceae bacterium | reverse complement strand
TGTCAATCTGTGATGCGTGGCAAAACTTTGGCGTGAGTTCGGTCGGAACTTTGGTTTAGTGCTGCTCTCCCATGGCCCACGATTTCAAACTCGATTGACCCATTCGCCCGCGGCGGTTGCGCCGCACCGCGACCATTCGCGCGATGGTGGAGGAGACGGTTTTGCGCCCCGCCGATTTTATCGCGCCGCTTTTTGTGATCGACGGCCAGGGCGCGCCGGAGCCGGTGGCCTCGATGCCGGGGGTGAGCCGGTTGAATATCAGCGATCTCGTCAAAGAGTGCCGCGCGTTGCACAAGCTGGGCGTGTCGGCGGTGGCGTTGTTTCCCAAGCTCGACGCCAAGTTGAAGGATGCCGAGGGTACGCGCGCGCTTGAGGAGGACGGGCTGATTTTGCGCGCGATCCGCGCGGTGAAAAAGGCGGTGCCGTCGCTCGTGATCATGACCGACATCGCGCTCGATCCCTACACCACACACGGGCACGACGGCGTGCTGAACGCGGCGGGCGACGAGGTGGAGAACGACCGCACGGTCGGCATCCTTTGCCGGATGGCGGTGCTGCATGCGCGGGCGGGCGTCGATCTGGTGGCGCCGAGCGACATGATGGATGGCCGCGTCGGCGCGATCCGCGCCGCGCTCGATGAGGCGGGCCACCAGGCCACCGGCATCATGGCGTATTCGGCGAAGTTTAACTCGGCCTACTATGGGCCGTTTCGCGACGCGGTGGGCAGCGCGCAGGCGGCGGGGACGCGTTTACTCAGCAAGGCCACGTATCAACTCGATCCGGCGAACCGGCGCGAATCGCTGATCGAGGCGACACTCGATGTGGCGGAGGGCGCCGATATCGTGATGGTGAAACCCGCCGGGCCGTATCTGGATATTATTCGCGAGGTGCGTGACGCGGTGCAGACGCCGCTGGCGGCGTATCAGGTTTCCGGCGAATACGCGCAGATCCACGCCGCGGCGAAACTCGGCTGGCTAGATTACGCGCGCTGCCGGAATGAATCGTTGCTGGCGATCAAGCGCGCCGGGGCCGACCTGATTCTGACGTATTTCGCGAAGGAGATGGCGCGGGAGTTGCGGAAGTAACCTATCCCTACCTATTGGCTGATGTTTTCTGAGGTAGGGCGTGCCCGCCGGGTGCGCCGTAATGCCATCCACGGGCGGCCCGGCGGTCCGCCCCTACCGGCGGTACCGCGCCAAAGCGCCAACTAGAGCGGTTCAGATTAAATCGTGGCCGACATAATTGTCATTCTGAGCGCAGCGAAGAATCCATTGGCTCTACCGCACGCTCGAGAAATGCTGGATTCTTTGGCTTCGCCTCAGAATGACAGAATAAGCGCGCTGGCTTTAGCTTTATTGGAACTGCTCTAAAACGCCGAGCGCGGCACTTGGATGGAATCGCCGGGCATCAAGAGCACGTCTTGGGCCGGATTTTTTTGCGCGAGCTTGACGTTGAGATCATAGGCCTGCTGGTCGCGGGCGAGGATGACCTTGGTTTCCTTCGCGTAGAGCGTGAAACCGCCGGCGGATTGGATGGCCTTGGTCAAGCTGAGGTCGGGCGTCCAGATGATGCGCCCGGGGCGGGAAACTTCGCCGCCGATATAAACGTAGCGCTCGGTCACAGTGACGGAGACATCCACCTGCTTGTAGATTTTGCGTGTGATGTAGGTTTCGCGGATGCGCTGGGCGAGTTCGGCGGTGGTGCCGCCAGCCGCGGTCACGGTGCCGATATAGGGCAGGCTGATGAGACCTTGCTCATTAATCTGCACGGCATTGGTCGTGGGGTCGGGCACGCTTTGCAGGGCGATAGACAGACTGTCACCGGGGCGGAGCTGGGCGGCGGAAGCGGTCGAGGGGATGACCGGGTTGGTGCCGGTGGTTTCATCCGTGGCGCAGCCCGCGAGGACAATGATTAAGCAGGCCAAGGCGCAGGGGCGGAAACGAAACAAGGCGGGCATCGCGGGGATGGCAGAGGATTCGCCGGTAAAATGCAATCCCTACGGTCGCGCGTAAGCCCAGTCGCGTTGGTTGAAGCAAAAAGGCGGGGCCAATCGGCCCCGCCTTGTGAGTGGCGCTTGTGGTGAAAACTCAGCGGCGTCGGCGGCGGGGGCGTTTCTCCTCGTCGTCGTCGCTGTCGTCCTCGTCGTCACCGTCTTCATCCTCCTCGTCGTCGTCTTTGACTTCGGAGTCTTCTTCTTCCTCGTCCTCATCCCACTTGAGGGATTCGTCGTTCTTGAGTTTTTCCTCCTCCTCGGCGTCGAGGTCGGGCAGGTCTGCATCGTCCTCGTGATCGCGATTTTTCGCGGGGGCGTCATCGTCGCCCTCGTAGCCCGCCGGCATGTAGTCGAGGATGGCGTTGAGCTCGTTGAAGGTGTGGATGGCGATGCCCTCGATGAAATCGGCGTTTTGCGCCTCGCGCAGTTCGTCCTCCACTTCGTCCACGGTGAGCTTGGATTCGAACTCGATGAGGTCGTTGAGCATCTTGACGCGGCAGCGCGTGAGATGATCCATGAGGTCGGCGTAGGGACCGTTCTCCTCGTCGAGACTATCGGCGAGGGCGAAGAGCGACTCTTCTGATTCAAACAGGGAGTCCTTGACACGCTTGAGGCGCACCTTGCCGTTGCCGAGCTCCTTCTCGATTCGGAAGGGGATGAAGGCGGCTTCAAAGATGTCCTGATCGAAGCCGTAATCGCGCAGCGGATCAACAAGTTCGATGAGGTGGTTGACTTGGCGCGGATCGACGATGCTCAGGCCGTCCACATCCCAGCGCACCGGGTCGCTCGTTTCCGCGACCCACCAGTTGTGATCTTCGCCGAGACGGACGACGCACCAATCGAGAGATGTAGTAGCTTTGGCCATGTAGGGTAAATTGGGGCGCAGCGTGCAAGGGGAGTTTGAAAAAACAAGCAGAAAAACCGTGGATTCTCACGTTGGGAAACTACCGCGGAAATCCATGAGTCAACAGGGGTTTAACAAGGCGCACACTTGATTTTTGGCCGACCCGTTTCATCGTCGCGCCGCATGGGACTGATTTACGAGAGATGCCTCCGGCCGGTGTTGTTCAAGCGCGACCCCGAGCATGCGCATGAACTGGCCGTGGATGCTCTGGCGCTGCTGGGGCGCGTGCCTCCGCTGTGCCGGATCATGGAGGCGTGGGCGGGGCGCGGCGGGGCGGCGCGGCCTGTGAAGTGTTTCGGTCTCGAATTTCCCAACCGGGTGGGGCTGGCAGCGGGCTTTGACAAAAACGCCCGGGCTTGGCCTGCGGCGGCATCCTTGGGTTTTGGTCACGTCGAGATCGGCACGGTGACGCACCTGCGGCAGCCGGGCAACGAGCGGCCGCGTCTGTTCCGGTATCCCGCGCGAGAGGCGGTGATCAACCGCATGGGTTTCAACAACGACGGGGCCGAGGCCGTGTCGCGGCGTTTGGCGAAGCAACCCGGCCCGGGCGCGCGGCGAATTCCGCTGGGGATCAATCTCGGCAAGTCGAAAGTCGCGTCGTTGGATCAGGCGGTGACCGACTATCTGGGCAGCTTTGGGCGATTGGCCGACCACGCGGACTACCTCGTCCTCAACGTGAGTAGCCCGAACACGCCGGACTTGCGCAAACTACAAGACGAAGACCGCCTGCGGGAATTGCTTGGCGCGGTCAGCGCGGCGAACCGGGCCCGCGCGACGTCATCGGGCAAAGACCGTAAACAGCTCCTGTTGAAAATCGCGCCGGATTTGAGCTACCACCAGATCGACTCAGTGCTGGCTGTGATCGCGGAGTTCGGCCTCGACGGCATCATCGCGACCAACACCACGCTGGCGCGTCCCGGCGAGCTGGCCACGGTCGCGCAGGCCGGCGGGTTGAGCGGCGCGCCGTTGCGCCGCCACAGCACGCAGATTGTGAACTTTATTGCGCGCGCGACCGAGGGACGTTTGCCGATTATCGCCGCGGGCGGGATTATGAATTCGGTCGCGGCGGCGGAGAAACTCGATGCCGGGGCGACGCTGGTGCAGCTCTATACGGGCATGATCTATCGCGGACCGTTTTTTGCGGGCGAACTAGCCCGTTCCCTGCGTGACCGCGCTTGGTGAAACGCCGCTGCGGGAATGTCTGATTTCAGGGCTTTACAAGGCGCGGTGGATTGCTCTTAGTCCGCCTTCCCCCGCATAATTGCTCAGGTGGTGGAATTGGTAGACACACACGTTTGAGGGGCGTGTGCCGTAAGGCGTGCAGGTTCGAGTCCTGTCCTGAGCACCATGCTTCGCTCCGTGAAAACTTCGCCCGACGCGGGCATCCTTCGGGTGTTTAGCCGAGGTAGGCGATGCGGTCGCCGGCATCAAGCCAGGCACGATGGGCGAGGCCGGCGATCTGGCCGGCGCGCTGGGCCGCAACCGCGGTGGTGACGCCGGTGAATGGATTGATGAGCGTGCCGATGCGGTCGCCGACGGCGACGTGGATGCCGAGTGGCACGCTGGCCGAGAAGATGCCGGCAGCCGGTGCGGTTTCATAATCGCCGCCCACGGGTGGCTGGGTATCGGGCGAGCCGGAGGGCTGGGGATCGGTCGAGAGGCCGAGGAGGCCAAGGCAGCGGTTGAGGGCGTCCACGAGCGCAGCGACTCCGGCGGGGTCGAGCGCGCCGCCACCGCCCCATTCGATCCCGGCGGCGATTTTGCCGGCGTGATGCGCTTCGCGGCTCAGCACGCCGCGCGCATCGGGGATCAGCCAGGCGCGGAAGCGGGCGTCGAAGGCGGACCTGAGCCGCCGAGCTTGGTCACCCGCGCCGGCATAGACACCGGCGAGTGGCAGGTGCCTGAAGGCGATGCCACCGCTGTGCAGGTCGATCACGGCATCCGCGGGGATGATGAATTCCTGCCAGACGGCGAAGGCGAGGCGGGCGGTGGGGCCGCCCGCGGGATCACCGGGGAAGGCGCGGTTGAGATCGCTGTCGTCGGCGGGAGTGCGGCGCTGCCGGGCCGACCACGCGGCGACATTGACCACGGGCAGCGTCGTGATGCGCCCGGCGAGGCGCGCCGGATCGAGGGCGGCGAACCATTGTTCAAGCGCGGCGGGGCCTTCATACTCGTCGCCGTGGACGCCGCCGGTGGCGAGCAGGTGCGGGCCGGGCTGGGCGCCGTGCAACGTGCGCACCGGGATGGCCGGCAGATCGCCCTGCCCGGGGGGAGACCAGAGGTGGCTATGTTTGCCGGGGGTCATGCGTCGTAGTAGGGGTTGGGATCGGAGCCGCGCGCGGTGTAGTTACGGCGCGGCGGGATGGTCAGGGTCTGAAACTCGGCGCAGAAGGAGAGGAGGTTTTTCAATTCCTCCTCGGCGAAGAGCCGGCCTTTTTCGGCACTGGCGGTGGCGGGGTCGCCCTCCACGCCCGAGCCGTTGGAGACGCGCGACCAATCGTCGATGAAGGCGACCGGGCCGTCCCCGGCCATGAGGTCCACCCAGATTTGCGCGGAACGTTTCTCCAGCATGTCGGCCACGGCCTTCTCGGGGTAAACCCGGTCGGGCGCGATATGCAGATACCAAGAGGTTTCAAACTCACAGGCATGGGCCATGCCGCCTACGGGGGTCTCGCGGATTTTGGCGGCGAGGTCGCGGGCGAGGCTCCAATGATTGATGGCGGCGGCGATGGCGTCGTCGTGCTCGTTGACGATTTTGCGGGCGACGAGCGCGCAGGGCATGGCGTTGGAGCCGTGGCCGTTGATGAGGATGATGCGTTTGTGGCCTTGGCGCACAAAGCTGCGGCACACGTCGGCCACGTAGTTGACGAAGTGCTCGACCTCGACCGAGACCGTGCCGGGGAAACCCATGTTGTGCGTGTTGAAGCCGTAGTGGATGGGCGGCACGCTCATCACGAGGTCGGGGCGGCGGCGGGCGGCTTCGTCGCAGAGCCAAGTGACGATGCGGTTGTCCACATCCACCGGCAGGTGCGGGCCATGCTGCTCGATGGCGCCGACGGGCAGGAGCACGACGCGGTTGGCGAGGGCGGCGCGGCGGGCCTCCGGCCAGGTCATGGTTTCGAGGAGCGGTTTGGGTTCGGCGGGATTCATGGCGCGGGGGGAGGGAGAGGGATGGTGCGGCCGTCCTCGCGGGCAGATTGCCAGGCCGCATGAGCGACCGCCAAGGCGGTGGCGGCATCAGCGGCGGGCATGGGCGAGGGGCCGCCGTGGGCGATGGCTTGGAGGAAGGCGGCGTCGGCGGCGGTCACGACGGTGGCGTAGTCGCCATAGCCGATGACGACCTCATCGGGCCAGAAATAGCGGTTGGCTTGGTTGTTGTGGACGGCGACGGGGCGCTGCCAGAGGTTGACGGTGAGGCTGCCGCCGGTGCCGTCGAGGAAGAGGCGCGGGTGGGCGTTTTGGGACAGCGGATAGCCATTGCGAAAATCCACCCAGCCGATGTGGCCTTGGGCGAGCGCACCTCCGGCGAAGCGGATGTCGTAGGTCACATGATCCCAGCCGGCGCCGGTGGCGCGTTCGGCGGCGCGGGCCGTCACGCTCACGGGCCGGTCGCCCATCAGCCAGAGGATAAGATCGATGTCGTGCACTGCCGTATCCAGCGGGCCAAGTCGCCACGCGCGGTTATTGAGGTGGAGGGGCGAGAGGCGGCTGGCGGCGATGAAGCGCGGCGTGCCCACTTCACCGTCGGTCACGGCGCGCCGTGCGTCGAGGTAGGCGCGGTTGAAGCGTTCGCAATGTCCCACCATGACGACGCGGTCGGGGTGCGCGGCGGCAAGGGCGGCAATGGCACGGGCGTCTGCCGGATCATGGGCCAGCGGTTTCTCGACCAGCACATGCCGGCCATGCGCGAGGGCGAGTTCGACCAAGGCGCGGTGACTTTCGGCAGGCGTGCAGATGACGACGGCATCGATCGCGGGACTGGCGACGAGAGTGGCGGCATCGGCGGCGGTCGTGCCGGGGAAGTCGCGCTGGGCGGCCTCCACGTGGGCGGGGTTCAGGTCGCACACGAGGCGCGGCGCCGCGCCGGGGAGGCGGGAAAATTCATGCAGGTGATGCCGACCATGATTGCCGACGCCGATGAAGCCGAGTCCGATGGTCATGGGGTTTCCTCCAGGGTGCGGGTGACGGCCGCCGTGGCGGCCTGATGATAGCGGCGCGCGCCCGCCGCCCATGCGGTCGCGTCGGGGCCGGGCGTGCGTTCCCAGACAGGCTGCAAACGGGCGAGGGCCAGCGCGTAGGGATCGGTCGAGGTGAGCGCGGCTTCGGTCAGCAGCGCGGCGGCGGTGGCGGTGGATTGCGGGAGGGAGCCGAGCCGCCGCACCGTCGCGCCATAGAGATTGGCGCGGGCTTGGGCGCCGCGC
>JADLBI010000146.1 GCA_020847775.1 Opitutaceae bacterium | reverse complement strand
GATCAGGGCGAGGCACACGAGCACAAGGGCGATGCCTTTCTCGTTGAACGCGGCCCAGATCAAAAAGCCGACCGAACCGAGGAGGGCGGCGGGTTGCTTGATGCCGTCATTGGCGATGGTGGTGAGCGAAAACTGGAGCTGGTTCGTGTCAGCGATGCCGCGCGAAATCAAGTCGCCCGAAGTCTGGCGTTGAATGAACGCGAGCGGGAGAAATTGCAGCTTGCGAAAATAATCAAACCGCAACGCCTCTAGCACGCGCACGCCGGCCATCTGGATGAGGTAGCTGTTGAGAAAGCCCGCGACGCCGCGAATGAAAAAGATGACCGGAATCCACGCGGCGATGAGCAACAACTGCGTCGTGGTCAGCAGCGCGGCGTCCGGCGAGAAGATCCGCGGGAATACTTTTTTGATCATCAGCGGCAGGCCCGCGCCGCTGGCGAGGCCATAGATTAATCCGGCCACGATTGCGCCGATCAAGGGTCCGCGGACCTTGAGCAAGTATTTGAGATAAGGCCGGAAGCGGCGCATGAAAGGCTAGGAAACGCGGTTCGGGCCTGCGTTCCACTTCAATCTTTGGCGGAGCGCACGTCGAGTGCGTCGCGCAGGCCGTCGCCGAGGAAGTTAAGCGAGAAGAGCGTGAGGGAGAAAATCGTGCCGGGGAAGACTAGTAGCCACCAAAACTCCTCCATCTTTTCCGCGCCGTCTTTGATGAGCACGCCCCACGAGCTGAGTGGGGGCTGCACCCCGAGCCCGAGAAAGCTGAGGAAGGCTTCGAGCAGCATGACCGCCGGGATGGTGAGTGTCGTGTAAACGATGATTGGCCCGAGAATATTGGGAATCATGTGGCGGAAAATGATGCGGCGCTTGCCGAGGCCCATGGCCTGCGCGGCCTCGATGAACTCCATCTTTTTGAGTGATTGGATTTGTCCGCGCACGATGCGCGACATGGTGAGCCATTCGACTGCGCCGATGGCCACGAAGAGCAACACGATGTTACGTCCGAAAAACACCATCAACAGGATGACGAAAATCGTGAAGGGCAGGGCATACATGATGTCCACGATGCGCATCATGCAGGCGTCCACTTTGCCGCCGAAGAAGCCGGACACCGCGCCATAAACGACGCCGATGGTTAGCGCGACGAACGTGGCGCAGAGGCCGACGCCGATGGAGATACGGCCGCCGACGAGGATGCGCACGAGTTGATCGCGGCCGAGCGTGTCGGTGCCGAGCCAGTGCTGCGCGCCGGGGGCGGAGGCGCCGAGCGCGAGGTTGATTTGTTCGTAAGAATACGAACTGAGCAAGGGGCCGACGACGCAGGCCAAGCCGAGCACCACGATCGTGACGCCGCCGAAGAGGGCGAGTTTGTTTTTCGCGAGCCGGTGCCAGGCGTCGCGCCAGAGGGAGGTGCCGTGTTCCAACTGTTCGGGGGTGACGGTTGCGGAGGGAAGGTTGGAAGGGGAAAGTGACGCGGTCATGAGTCAGGCGAGAGAAAGAGCTGAACCACTCAGCACTTGGGTTGTCATTCTGAGCGGCAGCGAAGAATCCAGCATGGTGAACGCGGGCGGTCGGGTTTCTGGATTCTTCGCTGCGCTCAGAATGACAGAAGGAAATGGCAGGTTTGGCTTCATTCGAATTTGAGCTTCGGGTTGAGCCAGACCTGCACAATATCGACGATGAGGTTCAGCGTGACGATGAGTGTGGCGTAGAGGATGACGGTGCCGAGCACGAGGGTGTAGTCGCGGTTGAAGGCGCTTTGCACGAATTCGCGGCCGAGACCGGGGATTTGGAAGATCGTTTCGATGACGAATGAGCCAGTCAGGATGCCGGCGATGGCCGGGCCGAGAAACGAGACGACAGGCAGTAGTCCACCGCGCAGCGCGTGACGGAAAATGACGCGGATTTCGGAGGCTCCTTTCGCGCGAGCGGTGCGGATGTAGTCTTGGTTGAGCACCTCCAACATACCGCCACGGGTGAGACGCGCGACATATGCGGCGTAAACCATGCCGAGGGTGAGCGCGGGTAATACGCGATCGGCGGGCGCATACCAGCCCGAGGCGTTGAACCAGTGCAGGTGAATCGCGAAAAACAAAACGAGTAGCGGCCCGAGCACGAAGGTGGGCACGCAGATGCCGATCATGGCGGTCGAGCTGGCGAGGTAGTCGAAGACGGTGTTGCGCTTGACGGCGGCGGTAACGCCGAGGATGAGTCCGAACACGAGGGCCACGGCAAGGGACAGGGCGCCGAGCTCGATCGAAACGGGGAGCTTGTCGGCGATGATTTCGTTGACGGTGCGGCTGGCGTATTTGAACGAGGGGCCTAGGTCGCCGCGCAGGACGAGACCGCCAAGGTAATCAGTGTATTGCTGCCAGAGCGGTTTGTTGAGGCCGTAGTGCGCCTCGATGTTGCGCATGATTTCGGGCGTCACGGCCTTTTCGGCGGTGAAGGGCCCGCCGGGCACGAAACGGATCATGAAGAAGGTGGCCGTAATGATCACCCAGAGCACTACGATAATCTGGAGAATTCGGCGGATGATGAAGCTCAGCATGACGGGAGGCAGGAAATCAATTCTCGAGGGAGATGTACTTGTAGGGGTGGTTATCGAGCAGGGTGGGATGAAAGCCCTTCACTTTGGGACTGAGCAGAAATTTTTTAACGTAGTAGTAAATCGGGATTACGGGCAATTCATCCACGAGGATGGCGTCCATCTGTTGGTAATAGCCATAACGTTCGGTGTCGTTTTTGGCGGCGAGGGCGGCGTGGAGCAGGCGGTCGTATTCGGGGTTGCTCCATAGGGTGTCATTGTTGCCGTTGCCTGTTTCCCAAATTTCGAGGAAGACGTGCGGATCCACGTAGTCGGCGATCCAGCCGGCGCGTTGCATGGTGAAGTTCTGCGTGTGTTGCCGGTCGAGATAGACTTTCCATTCCTGATTCACAATCTCGACATCCACGCCGAGATTTTGCTTCCACATCTGCTGGATGGCCTCGGCGATGGCGCGGTGGTTTTCCTGCGTGTTGTAAAGCAGTTCGATCTTGGGGCAACCCTTGCCGCCGGGGTAGCCGGCTTCGGCGAGCAGGCGGCGGGCGTCTTCCAGCGTGCCCTCAAGTTGGGCCTCGGGGAAATAGCCGGCGGTGCCGGGGTAGCTGACGGCGTAGGCGGGTTGTTCACCGCCGCGGGTGATATTTTTCACGAGGGCCTCGCGATCAATCGCGAGGGCGAGCGCCTTGCGTACACGTTTGTCGTTGAGCGGCGGGCGCGTGACGTTGCAGCGATAGAAATAAATGCCGAGATAGGGGTCGAGGCGCAGCGCTTCGGGATTTTCGCGGCGGTAGGTGTCCACCTTCGAGCTGAGCAATTCGTAAACCATGTCCACTTGACCGGTGCGGAACATGCGTTCATCGGCCGGGAGATCGTCGGTTGGGAAAAAATGGATTTCGTCCAGTTTTACGGTCTGGGCATCCCAGTAATAGGGGTTGCGTTCGACGACGATGCGCTGCTGGGGCGACCACTCCTTGAGCCGGAACGGTCCGTTGCCGACATGGTTGCCGGCGCGTGTCCATACGGTGCGTTTCTGGTCGAAGTCGCCGAACTTGGTGACGACATGCACCGGCACCGGCCACCACGAGTAATGGCTCGCCATGATTTTGAGCAGATATGGCGTGGGGTTGCGCAGGGTAACGACAAAGGTGCGATCGTCAGGCGCCTTGAAGCCGACTTGGGAGAAGTCGGTGGTTTTGCCGAGGTAGTAGTCCTTCGCGCCGGCAACGAAATTGTAAACGAGGTAGGCGTATTCGGAGGCGAGTTTAGGCGAGAGAATGCGCCGGAAGGATTCAACGATATCGCCCGCCACAATGGGGGAACCGTCGGACCATTTAAGGGCTTCGCGCAGATGGAAGGTGTAAACCAAACCGTCGTCTGAAATTTCCCACGATTCGGCGAGTCCGGGTACGGGATGCAAGTCAACGGGATCTTCGCTCACGAGGCCTTCGGCGAGCGCCATCATGATTTTGTGTTCGGGCACGCCGGTGATGGTCTGGCAGTCGAGGTCCTGCGGTTCGGAGCCATTACCCACGCGCCAGACCATTTTCTTTTGGCCATCGGCTCCCTTGGTGGTGGAGCTGGCTTGTTTCTTGCCACAACCGGCCAGGGCTGCGGCGCAGGCGAGAATGATCAGTAAAGCCCAAAAACGGCGAATCATAGGCGAAGGAGAGCAGCTACGGCGGGTCGCGGCAAGCAGGATGCCTTTCGCTAGACCTCCTACCGCTATGCGCAGGCCAAGATACATTTCCCAACTAGGCCCTATAATTGCGGTCCATCTCATGTGTAAGTGCGGCCGGATATTGTAGGCGGCAGCGCCTTGCCAAGTGAAGGGATATCCATTGGCTTGCCCGGACTAGTCATCATGGATAGCGCGCCCCAACCACACGTTTCCGCTGCCGATGAGATCGGGGCGAAAGTGGAAGCACAGATGACCCGGCTGCTCTTTCAGTCTGCTGGGTTCGGTCTATTTTCAAACTTCGTGCTCGCAGCGCTGTTGGTATTGGGCCTTGCGGACTCAATCCCGTGGCAGAGTAAAGGTCTGTGGTTCGCCGCGATGATGACCCTGTCAGTGGTTCGATTGGGGTTAAACCTAAGATACCAGCGCCGAGAGCTGTCGGTCGACCAACACCGGCGATGGCGGATGATGTTCATCATCGGCACCGGGTTATCGGGTTTGTTGTGGGGGTGGGCGGCCTGGTGTTTCTACCGTGAGGATCAAATGAGCAGCAGCGTGCTGCTGGTCATGATTCTCATCGGGTTGAATGCGGGCGCGGCCCGCTCGCTGGCCTCGGTATTGTCGTGTTCACAGGTCTATGTCGCGACGACCTTGCTACCGCTCGGTGCGGTATGCCTGAGCCTCTCATCCCCCAATTGGTTTTTGTTCGGCATCACGGTGACCTATGCGCTTTTTCTCCTGCGCACCACAAGTCTTCTGCATGACGATTTGGCGAAATTGCACACCTTGATTCTGCAAAATGAAAGCTACGTGCAGGAGCTGCGCGCGGCCAAGGCGTCCGCGGAGGACTCCAATCGGATCAAGGGCGATTTTCTTGCGACCATCAGCCATGAAATCCGCACTCCAATGAACGGGGTCATCGGCATGTTGCAGATTCTGCGCGAGTCGAGTCTAACGCCGGAACAACTCTCGCAGGTCAACATTGCGACGGGGTCCGCCGACACATTGCTGCGCCTGCTCAACGACGTGCTCGATTTCTCCAAAGTGGAGAGTGGAAAACTCGAATTTGAATCCATTCCCTTTTCACCGGCCGAGTCGTTGCGTGAAGTCTCCGCCTTACTGTGCTCGCGGGCGACCGACAAAGGACTCGGTTTTAATCTCCACCTGCCTTCCGGGGACCCCCTCTACGTCTTGGGCGATTCGGTGCGGTTGAAGCAAGTGCTGCTCAATCTTACCGGCAATGCGATCAAGTTTACCGAGAGCGGGCGGGTGGACCTCGCGATGTCCATTTCCGCACGAGACAAGAAGAGCGCGACCATGCATTTCTCAATTCGCGATACTGGTATCGGCATTGACCGCAGCACCCAGGCCAAGCTTTTCCAAGTATTCTCCCAAGGCGACAGCTCCACAACTCGCCGCTT
>JADLBI010000145.1 GCA_020847775.1 Opitutaceae bacterium | reverse complement strand
GTTCCCTGCCTTGATGGCGTGATGTAAACCAGCAAAGCAGCAGCAAGTTGCGCTCCGCGTCGAGACAGGCGCTTCGGGCCTTCAAGCAATCCTGCAAACGCTGCCGCGGCAGGCTCAGAATGCGCGCGAGGTTGGCCTTGCTGCCGCGTTTGGTGAGATGCGGCAGGGCCTGGGCGACCAGCTCGTTCCAAAGCGGCGTGCCGACACCGGGGGCGAGCGCGCTGCCGCGTCGAGACTCGCGCCCCCGGCGTTTGGGCGCGGCCACCCGAGCGGCCGATCGCGCGGTCAAAGCCGCCAGCTCATAGAGCGCGAGCGCCAAACCGCCGACTGCTTTCATCCGGGGATGTTCGTATGTGTCATTCATGGGAGTTTGTAACATAATACGTTACAAACGGCTCAGCCGAGCCGGGATGTGGCAACCGCATGGACCCCGTGTGGGTTTGACTCGGTAGCGAAGGCGGCGCGGAATGCCGCTCTCGTTGATCCTATCACCCCATGCCCCAACCCACCCTTTTTCTCGGCATTGATGTTGGCACCGGCAGCGCGCGCGCCGGGCTTTTTAACGCTGACGGCCGCATGCTTGGCAGCGCCAGTCAACCCATCCAGATGTGGAAGCCGCAGCCCGACTTCGTCGAACAATCGTCCGACGACATCTGGGTCGCCTGTGGCCGCGCCGTGCGCGGTGCGCTCAAACAAGCCAAAGCCTCGCCCGCGCAGGTCGCCGGCATCGGCTTCGACGCCACGTGCTCGCTCGTCTGTCTCGATGCGCACGACAAGCCCGTCACGGTTTCGCCCACGGGCAACGACACGCAAAACGTCATCGTGTGGATGGACCATCGCGCCATTCCGCAGGCCGAACGGATCAACAAAACGAAACACGCCGTGCTGCGCTACGTCGGCGGCGTCATCTCGCCAGAGATGCAAACGCCCAAGCTCCTTTGGTTGAAAGAAAACCTGCGCGCCACGTGGCAACGCACCGCGCGCTTCCTCGATCTGCCCGACTTCCTCACCTACCGCGCAACTGGCGACGACACGCGCTCGCTCTGCACCACCGTGTGCAAGTGGACCTACCTCGGCCACAAGGGCGCGAACGGCGAAGGCTGGGACAAAAGCTATTTCCAAAAAATCGGCCTCGGCGACCTCGGCGCCGAAAAATTCATCCGCATTGGCCAAAAAATCCAGCCGATGGGCGAGCCCCTCGGCCGCGGTCTCACCGTCGCCGCCGCACGCGAACTCGGCCTGCGTCCGGGCATCCCGGTCGGCGTCTCCATCATCGACGCGCACGCCGGCGGCCTCGGCCTCCTCGGCGCGCCCGTCACCGGCCAGAACCCCACGTCGGCCACACTCGAGCGCCGCCTCGCGCTCATCGGCGGCACCTCGTCGTGCCACATGGCCGTCTCCGCGAAACCTCGCTTCATCCCCGGCATCTGGGGCCCGTATTTTTCCGCGATGATTCCCGGCCTCTGGCTCACCGAGGGCGGCCAGTCCGCCACCGGCGCGCTCATCGACCACATCATTTTCTCGCACGCCGCCGCCGCGTCGTTACTCACAGAGGCAAAGAAAAAAGGCGTTACGATTTACGAACTGCTCAACGCCCGGCTTGATGCGCTCGCGCAGACGCGCGGTGTGAAGTTTCCCGCCGCGCTCACCCGCAACCTGCACCTCCAACCCGATTTCCACGGCAACCGCTCGCCCCGCGCCGACCCCACACTCAAGGGCACGATCACGGGCCTCACGCTCTCGGCCACCGCCGACGACCTCGCGCTCCATTACCTCGCCGCCGTGCAGGCCGTCGCGCACGGCACGCGCCACATTCTCGCTGAGATGAATCGCAAGGGCTACCGCATAGACACGCTGCTCGCCTGCGGCGGCGGCACGAAAAACCCCGTCTTCCTGCGCGAACACGCCGATATCACTGGTTGCAAAATCGTGCTGCCAAAAGAACCCGAGGCGGTGCTGCTCGGTTCCGCCGTGCTCGGCGCCGTCGCCTCAAAACATCACGCCACCGTGCTCGACGCGATGGCTGCGATGAACGTCGCCGACAAGATCATCCCGCCGACCAGAGGCGCCGTCGCGCGTTTCCATGCCGCCAAACACCAGGTCTTCCACCGCCTCCACGCCGACTTCCTCACCTATCGAAAACTGATGTGCGAAGGGTGAAGCCTGTTTTGTCATCATGCTGCTGCATCGCTCCGCCAAACCCATCCTGACCCGCGATCGGCCGTGGGAAGATGAGGCCATGCTTTTCGCGGTGGCCGCGTTTGTCCATCCGACCGACGGCGATCTGGTGCTCTATTACAGTGCCCGCCGCGGCTCCTGGCGCGAAGGCAACGTCCTTTGCCTGGCCCGCTCCACGGATGGTCGCCACTGGACCAAGCCCGACCTCGGCGACGGCACCAACATCGTCATGCGCGGCGCGGGACACAAAATGGATTGGGGCGAGTTCATGCCCGCCAGCATCATCCATGACGCCGATGAACCCGACACGACACGTCGCTGGAAAATGATCTACTGGGACCGACCCGACCCAACCTCGCCGCCGGGCATCTGCCTCGCCGTCAGCGCCAACGGATTGAAATGGCGACCGCTGCATGCGCGGCCGGTCATCACCAACGCCAACGATGCGATGTCCTTCACTATGGCGCGGCCCGGCCTCCAGACCCCGCTCGGCGAGGCCACCCATTTCCTCTACCAGCAGACCTGGGCCTACAACCCCGCCCTGCCCATCGACCGCGACAACCTCAAGGGCATGCATCGCCGTATCTCGGTCTGGAAGTGCGAGCATTTCGCGGACCGCTGGGTCGGACCCGTCACCATCCTCGAACCCGACGCGCAGGACGCGCCCGACCTGCAGTTTTACTGGCTCACCCCCTTCCCCACCGCCACCGGCTACGGCGCATTTCTCAACTGCCACCACACGGGTGACCAGACCATGGACGTGCAACTCGTGACCAGCGCCGACGGCTGGACTTGGCAGCGCGCGTTCAACCGCCAGCCGGTCATTCCGCTCGGCCCGCGCGATAGTTTTGACTGCGGCCTGATCATCGTCGCCGCCCAACCCCTGCGCTGGCGCGACCGCGTGCTGGTCTTCTACCACGGCCGCGCCACGGTGCACGACCACCAGCCCCGCCATCCCGCCGACCCGCTGCCCGATCCATCCAACGGCATCGGTCTGGCGGAATTCACGCCGGCATTGCTTGAGGGTTGAGTCGGCTCAACCCGTTATCGCCGCGGCGTAGGGCGCGGCGCTGAGATCGATCACGCGGCCGGTCTTGATCGACTCGATCGCCGCAAGCACCACCGCCGAGGTGCGGCGGGCGGATTGCACCGTCACGGGCGAAACCCCGCCGCTCGCCACGGCCGCGATAAACGGCGCGTCAATCACCGCCGCGCCCTCCTCCGGCCACGCCGGATGCTCGGTGATGGTTTTGTCCGCGCGCGTCATGAGCGAGTTGAGCCGGTTGTAGAGGCTGAGGCTGCGCGAACCGTCACTGGTTTGCAGGGCGAACTTCGAGGCGTGCGGCGGCACGCCGACATCACCCACGGCCACATTCGCCACCGCGCCGTCCGCAAACGTTACCGTGATCGCGGCCGTATCGACGATGTCGCGCGTGGGGTGGTTGCGATTCCCGCCCGCCGCATATACGCGCACCGGCGGTGGCTCGTGCAAGTGCAGCACCGTGTCCACCATGTGGCAGCCCTGCGAGAGCACGTTGCCACCGCCCTGCACCGGATCGTTGGCCCAGAACTCCGATGGCCAGTGGTCGTCGATCACATGCGCGGTGGTGAGTTGCGGCCGCGTGATAAATTGTTTCGCCGCCACCACGGCGGGGAAAAACCGCAGTTTGAAACCCGACGCCGCGATCACGCCGCTGCGCTCCACCGCCGCCACGATCCGGTCGCAGTCCGCCAGCGTCAGCGCGAGCGGTTTTTCGAGAAAAAAGTTTTTGCCCGCCGCCGCGGCCTCTTCCGCCAACGGTGCGTGCGTGTGGTGCTGCGTGCAGATCCACACCGCATCGATTTCCCTGTCCGCCCAGATGCGGCCCACGTCCGACGTGGCGTAGTCCGCGCCGTATTTCTTCGCAAAATCCTCCGCGCGTTCAGGCGCGATGTCGGCCACGGCGCGCAGCCTCACGCCGGGGGCGGTGGATAAAAACTTGGCGTGTTCGGCGCCATAACTGCCGCAGCCAATGATGGCGGCGCGGACAATGCGGGGGGTGCTCATGGGTAAGCCCCGAGCAAATGTCGCTTACGCAAGGCGAACAAGGTTTTTTGCCCCGCTCCATTTTAGGCGCGCCACCGCCTTTCACGCCCGCGCCACAGACGGCTTGATTCGCGTCGGATAACACTCATGCGTGGGAGCCGCTTTACCCATGAAAACGTCCATCCCGCTTATCAGTTCCTGGCAAGTCATGCACGCCGAACCGTGGCTCGGCCCAACCGTGGCCTGCTCCGCCTTGCCTTTGGCCGACCGTTGGGTGCCCGCGCAAGTGCCGGGTGACGTGCACTTGGACTACGAGCGCGCGGGGCTGATCGCCGATCCGTTCTTTGGCACCAACCACGATCACGTTCGTTGGATGGAGGAGTGGGATTGGTGGTATCGCACCGAGGTCACTCCGCCCACCCCCTCACCCGGCCAACGACTCTGCCTGCTGTTTGAAGGGCTGGATGTCTTCGCCACGGTCTATCTCAACGGCAAGGAAATCGGGCGGCACCAAAACATGTTCACGCCACTGCGGCTCGATGTGACCGAACACGTGCGACCGGGCTCAAACCAGTTGGAGGTCTGCCTCGGCCCGCCGGTGAATCCGCCTGGCCGTGTGCCCTCGCCCGAGGTGCGTGGCTACGGTTCGCCGCTGCGCTTGCAGGTGCGCAAGGCGCAGTGTTCCTACGGCTGGAACATCACCCCGCGCATGGTCACGATCGGCATCTGGAAACCGGTTTCCTGGTTGCTGGTGGACGCGGTGGAATTCGCGGATGTCACCGTGACCACGCAACAACTCCTCGCCGATGGCAGCGCGGAGCTGGAGGCCTTGGTCGAGGTGTCGGCCGCGCCCGGCTTTAGCGGCGCGGTGGAGGTCGCGCTCAACGTGGCCGGACAAACGCGCAACGTCACGGTGGCGCTGGCGGACGGCGCGGGCCGTCACGTCGAGCGCTTCACTTTGCCCGACGCGCGGCTCTGGTGGCCGCATAACCACGGCGCGCAACCGCTCTACGAATGGAGCGCGAGCTTGCGGCGCGCCGGCGTGGAGCTTGACCAGCGCGCCGGCCGCTTCGGCGTGCGCACGGTGCGATTCATTCAGGAGCCCGACGCCGATGGCGGCCGCTCGTTCATCTTCGCCATTAACGACAACAAAATCTTCCTGAAGGGCATGAACTGGACGCCGGTGGACGCGATCTTCGCGCGCATCGACACCGCCCGTTATCATCAACTCCTCGACGCCACCCAAGCGGCCAGCATCAACGCCCTGCGCGTGTGGGGCGGCGGCATCTACGAGCACGACGCGTTTTACGCCCGCTGCGACGAGCTCGGCATCTTGATCACGCACGACTTCATGTTCGCTTGCGGCTGCTACCCGCAGGACGCGGCTTTCTTGGCGGAAGCGCGCCGCGAGGCGGAATTTCAAGTGCGCCGCCTGCGCCACTTCGCCTGCGTCGTCGCCTGGTTTGGCGACAATGAAAACGACTGCTTGGCGCAGACGAGTTTTCTCCAACCGGATTATTTGAACAATCGTCTCAGCAAGGAAGTGCTGCGCGACGTGGTGGCCGCGCACGCGCCCCTCACGCCCTACGTGCCGACCTCGCCGTTTTCAGTGACGATCGAGGATCAAAATTCGCCGCTGGAAGGCGACTGCCACATCTGGGCCCACGGTTCATCCTACCGGGGCGAGTTTTACACCAAGCAGCACCCGCGCATGGTGACCGAAATCGGCCACATGGGCATGCCCGACCGGGCCACCATCGAACGTTTCACCAGCCCGGAATCGCGCTGGCCCATCTGGAACGAGGAATACCTGACCCACGGCTCGGACTGCACCCGGCTCGACCGCACTGGCCTGTTGCGCACGATTTGGCAAAGCATCGCCGCGCGCGGCTGGGAGGAGCCGACCGATCTCGACGACCTGATCGCCAAGAGCCAGCGGCTCCACAGCGAGGCCTCGGCCTTCTGGATCACCCACTACGGCAGCCAACCGCAATGCTGGGGCATCTTCCTCTGGAGCCTCTCGGATTGCTGGCCGCAAATCTCCCCGGCCTACATCGCCTGGCCCTTTGCCATCAAGCCCGCCCTCGCCGCCGTGCGCGACGCCTACGCCACCATCGACCGGTGAGAAAGCGCGCCTCCACCATCGGGCGGCGCCAAACATCATACCCCCTGATTCTGGCGCAACAGAATGTGATGTCATCCTCGCCGGGTGACGTTGCTTAACCGAGGTGGGCCGTGCGCTCCGTCGCACGGCAGTCCGGCATCGGGCCACTCACGACCGCACCGCGCGACGGAGCGCACGGCCCACCTTATGAACTGACCTTACTTCCTGTTGCCCCCAGCTTCATCGCATCGGCGTTTGGCTTGCATCTCGACGTCAGCGCGCGCATCTTGCCCAACCTGTTCTTTGATTGGTTCGCGACCAATCATCCCAACAACCACTTTTGGGGGTGTTCCGGATTCGATTTCTGATTGGAGCGCGCTGCTGCCGTTCGAGAGTGAAACGCCTCTCGCTAATCCCCGTTTCAAAAACACAAATGGCAACTACGAAGAAATGCCCCTGGCTGCTTCATTAAGCGCCACGTTGGTCCAGCGACACCTGCTAGCTGAAACCGACGTCGACAGCAGGCATAGCATGTGGCGCGACTCGCGGAACGCATGCCGTATCTTCATCCGGGAGTTGGCTTGGGCTTAAGCGCGTGTTCACGCATAACCCCGGCGAGATTAATCTGGCACTATAACGGTAGATGCGGCGCGTGAAGGTTAGAAAGACGCGGGTTCAACTCCCGCCACCTCCACCATGCTTCGCCCATTCGGGCTACGCATGGCACAGCCATGCCGCCATGCGCCATGGGTGTTCCGCTTGCTATTGGCGGGCGAAGCATGGTGCCCTGCGTAGTCCCGCGAAAGCGGGTCGAAGCGGGGCGCAAATTCATCATTGCCCCATTCTCAACTCCGTTCCCCACATGATGCACTACGTTTACCTGCTGCGTAGCGACTCGGCACCCGGGTATACCTATGTTGGCTACTCGGCGGATCTAAAAACTCGCCTCAAGACGCATAACCAAGGCGGCAGCCCGCACACGGCCAAGTATCGCCCATGGAAACTCGAGACCTATCTGGCATTTTCAACCAAGACCCAGGCTCTCGCATTTGAAACGTATCTAAAATCCCATTCTGGCAAGGCCTTTGCCGCGAAACGTCTTTGGCCTACTTGAAGCCCTTCACAGCCACCGCGCGAACCACGCAAACGCCTCCGTCTGCATCGCGCGGTTGAACTGGTGGTGCCCCGGATACCAGGACGCGCGGAAATGCTCCGCCGCGCCTGCCGCAGCGTAAACGCGCTGCAAAATCGCCGCCGCAGCCTCCATGCCCTCGAGTGTGAACAGCGGATCCGCGCGCGTGTTTTGCACCAGCGTCGGCAACGGCGCGCGCAGGCCGAGGATCTCGGGGAAATCCAACTCGCGCGGCAGCAACGGCACAAAGCACATCCACGTGTGCGTGAAGCTGCGGTGCAGCAGAAAGTCCCGCCACGTCGTCAGCAGGCCGACACTCACCGCGCATTTCACGCGCGCATCGAGCCCCGCCAGAAAGTTCGTGCGTAGCCCGCCGCCCGACAAACCGCCGACCCCGACGCGTGCCGCGTCCACGTCATCCCGCGCGCAAAGCACATCCAGCGCCGCGCGATCCTCCGCGAAAAACACGCCCGGCCAGGTCGTGCCCGCGCTGAAGAGCGATTTCGCCATCACGTGTTCATGCTCCGCCGCCCAATCGTTATAAGCCGCGACTCCCGCAGTCGATTCATCCGCATCATCGCGCAAGCCCCAGTGGATTTCCTCCGGCACCTCGGCCAGCCGCACGCGCCGACTGCCGAACGCGAACGCATCGTGCACCATCACGACGTAACCACGGCGCGCGAGTTCGTTGGCCCACGCCAAGCCCTCATACGCATCCGCACGATGCTGCGCGATGAGCGGATGCACCGCGTCGCCCGTCTGCGCGATTTTCTCTTTGCCGAAAAACTTAAACCGCCCGTGGTCGTGCAGCGCGAGCACGCCCGGCAGGCGGCCCGTCGCCCCCGCCGGCTTCAACACCCACGCGTGCGTCGGCGCGCCCGCCGGTTGCGCCCAGGCGATTTCCTCGATCGCCAGACCGTCGTATTCCCACTGCCGCAGGCATTTCGCTTGTGGGGTCGGCGCACTCGGCGGTGCCATCAGTTCCAGTGTGCGCGCCTTCGCCTTTTCGCGGCGCTCATCGAACTCGGCGGTCGGACAATTCTGCAACGACCACGGACCGGGCTCCCTGGGCAGAAGCTGCTCCAGCCAGGTTCCGTAAGCGCCGATCATCGTTTTCATATTACAAACGCCATGCGATCCGCCCGTGCGCGCCCAAGCCACCAACTTTTTGTCATTCTGAGACTAGACCGCAAGCCGCGAGGCTTGCGCGGGACCCGCCAATGAACACTCCAAGCCATGGTCATGCTGAGCGTAGCGAAGCATCCAGCACGATATCCGCAGGCGGTTGTGCCGATGGATTCTTCACTGCGTTCAGAATGACAAACCAGGGAGTTCATTGGCCGCGCAGCGAATCCAGCCTGACTTCCGCAGCGAATCTTTCACTGGATTCTTCGCCAACGCTCAGAATGACAGAGAAAGTATGCATCCGATTCAGTTATTCTTCAGCAACGACGACGAATCACCATCGAGATAGAGCACCGCGTGCGCTTGCTTGCGCAGGAAACTGCCGGGGCAACTTTCCGCGATCGGGCCTTCGAGCGAATCCTTCACGGCCCGTGCCTTGCGCCGCTCCGGCACAACCGCGATCATGCGACCGACCTTGCACAGCGTCGGGATCGTCAGCGTGATCGCATACTGCGGCACGGCGTCGAGCTGCGGAAAATGCCCCTCTCCCACCTGCTGGCGGCGGCAGCCTTCGTCGAGCTTCACGATCTTGATCGCCTCGGTGTCAGAGAAATCGGCGATCGGCGGATCATTAAAGGCCAGATGCCCATTCTCCCCAATCCCGAGACAGCACAGGTCAACCGGCGCCGCCGCCAACGCCTCGGCGTAAGCGCGAATCGCGTCGAGCGGCTCCATCGCATCGCCTTCGAGATAATGCGCTTCGGCCGGATGCACGCGGTCAAACACGCGCTCCTTGAGATATTTTCGAAACGACGCCGGATGCGTCATCGGCATGCCGAGATACTCGTCCATGTGGAAGAGCGCGACTTTGTCCCACGGCACATCCGGCGCCTGCGTGAGTTTTTCGAGGAAGAGGTCCTGTGAATTGCCCGTGGCAATGATCGCGCGCGCCTTGCCGCGTTGGGCCACAGCCTCGCGCAGCACAGTGGCCGCGTCTTCCGCCGCCGCGGCGGCCATTTCGGCCAGCGTCGCGAAGCGGCGCACTTTCAGGGAATCAACTTGGGGGGAATTTAATTTCATGTTTAGCATGATGTTAAAAAATTTATGCGAGTGCCGAGCGCTATCCATTCTTGCTGGACTCAAGGCGGTCGCAATGGCAACAAAAACCGCTCGAACAGCTCAATGGCTGTAGCGAGCGGTTAGCTAGTAGAAGTTTCCAGGATCTACCAAGATAAATCGAATAGCAATGTAGGAACAGTGATGCAACTAGCCGTGCAATACACATAGCCATAATCTAAGTTTAACGCATTTAAGGCCGCCGCATTACTACCCCATCTTAGATTAGCTGTAGGTAAGTCTAATTGGTATTCATCATCGATTTGGCCAGGCTCATCAGAAGGAGAGTAATAATATCCACCGTTTTCATACCAACCTTCAACATATGACCAATGCGCCACATAGTATCCACCACCGATTGTAGTCTTCCAATCTCCAATCAAAACTTCTATCGCAAACACGGAATAACACAACCAAAATACATGTAGTTTTAATTTTCAACGGCATTGTTATAATTAAGGTTCAGGACTGATTATTGGACTAACAATTCTTCGCTTATCTTTCTTATTCCTTAATTCTTCCGGTGAAATGAGTGGCTCACTGGGATCCTTAAGTCGTATATTTTTCACATGTAGTCCATTACTTCCTTTTGGTGTAACAACAATATCCCAACCATGGCTTCGGTAGTAATTCTTCAGTGCCAGCTTCGTATCTTCGCTCAAAACACGCCAATTCCTGGCTGCCCAATCTGGAAGCATCTCCCGTTCTTTGCGCATGGGATTTGCGTCGGACTTAATCCATGTCCAGTTGAGTTTATCCAATGGAATAAGTGCTCTAGCATCCGACTCTCCCGGGTCTGATTGGATCTTGGCATAGCTAAGCGATACCTTCAGTGCGCGCCCGCTCCGAGTTAGTAGATTCACATACTCAGCCTCATGGTTTATTTTAACCACTGTATAGCCATCAATCGACTCCCCTTCCTCCAACCATGTTGTTGTCTTATCATCAAGCCTCAATGCAACATAAATCTTCCCACCTTCAAGCAATGTGCCATGCATTAAAACCTCGGCTGCCCGGGCCGTTGAGAGCAGGGACAATATCAAGATTACTAGAATCTTAGCATAATTATTTCCCCGTTTCATTATCGCTTTATGCTACATAGAAATCACTCTGTCAAAACCTATCGACACTCTGACTTCACATATTAAAACCTTTTATATAACTCATCTATTACTTCTGCGATATTAATTACAATTCCTTCAAGCGTGCCGTGTAACCTGCCGATTGCCGCCGTCGCCAAAAACCCCAACGACACGAATCTCCGCACCCTCTCCCAGCTCGGCGTCGCGCATTATTGCTTCTACGGCACGTCGAGCGATACGGTGTTGAAGCCACATTGCGCCATTTCGTATTAATGTGGACGCGCCTGTCCCTCTGCGCGTCTCTATTTTGAACCCCCTCCCACCATGGCAATCGATCTGACCGGCAAAGTCTGCCTCATCACCGGCGCCGATGAAGGCGTCGGCCACGGCCTCGTCCACGGTTTTCTCAAGCGCGGCGCGCGCGTCGCCGCCGGTTTGCTGCAACCGGATAAATTCGCCGCCAAAGTCGCGCCCGCCTTCGCCGTGACGATGGATGTGACCAAGCCCGACCAGGTCACCGCGGCCGTCGCGGCTGTCGTCGCGAAATTCGGCCGCATCGATGTGCTGATCAACAACGCCGGTATCTACCCGCGCTGCCCCGCCGATGAGATCACGTTTGAAAAATGGCGGCAGGTGCACGACGTGAATCTCGACGGCTCCTGGCGGTGTTGCGAAGCGGTGATCCCGCACATGAAACAACAAAGTCGCGGCGTCATCCTCAACACCGGCAGCATCACGCTCCGTGCCGGGTTGCCCCAGCTCGCGCATTACGAAGCGACCAAGGGCGGCGTGGTCGGGCTCACCCGCGGCCTCGCGCGCGACCTCGGCAGATTCGGCATTCGCGTCAACTGCCTGCACCTCGGTGCCATTCGCACGGAAGGCGAACTCCGCCTCGGCGCCGACCAAGAAAAAGTGCTCAAGACCTTCGAGGAAAAGCAAAGCCTGCCCGGCCGACTCACCCCTGAAACCATCGAGCCCGCCTACGCCTTCTTCGCCTCCGACGAAAGCGGCGACATCACCGGCCAATGCCTCACCGTTGATCGCGGCTGGGTGCACGATTGAGCCGCCGCCACCATCCGTTTGTGGCATAGTATACGCCGATAATACGTTACAAACGGTGCGATCACCCGCACCACGTTTGGAGGCGGTCGGCGGCGATCACGCACACGCAATTCGAGCCATCCGCCGTTTCGATCCATTGCGGTTTCAGCGCGGCGAACTCGCGGTCCATCGCGGGACCGAGCCCGCCGACTTCGATCAAGACGATGCCTTGCGGTGTGAGCCGGTCGCGCGCCTGGCGCAGCAATTTGCGAATGATGTCAAGCCCGTCGCGCCCGCCATCGAGTGCGAGTCGTGGCTCGCGCGTAAACTCCACCGGGAGTTGATCGCAATGCGCGCTCGGCTCATACGGCGGGTTGCTGAGAATCACATCGTAAAGCACTAGCGGCACGGCATCGAACACATCGCTGCGATGCAGTGTGACGCGCGATTCGAGCCCGTGCTCGCGCACGTTGATCTTGGCAACCGCCAGCGCGTCCGGCGAAAGGTCCACCGCATCCACCTGCGCTTGCGGAAAATGCTTCGCCAACACGATCGCGAGACAGGCGGAGCCCGTGCACACGTCCACGACCCGACGCACTTTTTTCCGCTCCAGTCCGAAATGCAGGGCGGGATCGCCTGATCCCGCCTCCATTCCCAACTCTGGAATAATCTCCAAAAAATAACTGCGCGGAATCAGCACGCGCTCATCCACGTAGAATCGCAGATCGTTGAGCCATGCTTCGCGCGTGATGTAGGCCGCCGGTGTGTGTTCAATGACGCGCCGGTGAAACACCGCGGCAAGCGACTCGCGTTGCGCCGCAGTCAACTTTTTCGCGAGCACTCGCTCATCGCTGTCCATCGGCAGGCCGAGTGTATGCAAAATCAGATACAGCGCCTCATCATGCGCTTCAGTGGCGATCTGCCCGAGCGCGAGCTTGTGCGTTTCGTAAAGCGTGACGGCAAATTCCAGCCAGTCGCCCGGCGTGGTCAGCCGTTCCATCCCTGTC
Source organism: Opitutaceae bacterium (assembly GCA_020847775.1). GTDB lineage: Bacteria > Verrucomicrobiota > Verrucomicrobiia > Opitutales > Opitutaceae > Cephaloticoccus. Next base: position 8,720 of record JADLBI010000145.1, on the reverse strand, counting down.
AGTAATTGCGCCGACTTGCGGGGCATGGGATCACATCGCCAGCTTTTCGTAGAGCAGCATCATCGGCCAGCTCACGATCCCCATCACGGTGCCGAGCAGCACGCGAAAGCCGGGAATGTTAATGGCGATGATGATGATGAGAAAGCTCCAACGCGAGATGTTGTAGAACGTCTCCTCCGTCATGCCGATGGCGTGGCGCAGCACTTGCCCGCCGTCGAGCGGCGGCAGCGGGATCAGATTAAACACCGCGAGCAGCACGTTGATCCCGATCAACTGCACGAATAGCTCGGCTGTGCGTGGCTCGAGCTTGAACAGCAGGCCGCCGACCACCGCCGCGAGGATGGCGAGCGCGATGTTTGACCCCGGCCCGGCGAGCGTCGTGAGCAGCTCGCTGCGCGTGCGCTTTTCCCGGGGAAAATTCGTGGGATTGATCCGCACGGGCTTGCCCCAGCCGAACAAAATGCCGCCAGGAAACAAGAAGATACACATGAGGGGGAAAACGACCGAGCCGAGCAGGTCCATGTGCGCGACAGGGTTGAGCGTCACGCGCCCCTCGCCGCGGGGCGTGTCGTCGCCCAGCTTGTCGGCGGTCCACGCGTGCGCCCACTCGTGAATGCACAGGCTGACGATGAGCACGATGTAGAAAATCAGCCCCTTGCGCAGGGCTTCGGGATCCAAACCAAAATCCATAGGCGGCTACTTTTTCGCGGCCGCGGCCATTTGCGCAACCAGCTTTTCTTTCTGCGCGGCAAGTTCCGTTAGCGAGATGCTGGCGAGCAACGCCTCGGCGTGGGCGGTTTTTCCGGCCTTGAGGCACACGTTGGCGGCGTGCAGTCGCATCGTCTGCCGCTCAATCTCGGTCGTGGCGCGCTCCTCGAGTCCCGCCCAAACCGCCAGCGCCTGATCCCAGTCGGGATGGGACAGATCGTAGAACGATTCGCCGTAGCGGTAGGCGTATTCGAACCGGTCCGGCCCGAGCTCCGCGGCCTTGCGAAAACCTTCATGCATCGCGTTGTCGATGCCGTCGGCGGTCCACTCACCAGACTTGATGAAGATGTCCCGCGAGTTGTGCAGCAACGTGCCGAGTTGGAAATGATACAGCGGCTCCTTGGGCGCGAGCTTGATGGCGGCGAGGTAGTAGTTGACCGCTTCGAGCGGCTTGCCGTGTTCGGCGAGGTAGTTGCCGATCTGGTTTTTCACGAGCGGGATGTCCGGATCGTATTGGTTCGCTTTGAGCAACATCACGACGCCTTCGCGCTCCATGCCGATTTTGCCGAGCAGGTAGCCGTAGGCCGCGTAGCCGGCCGCGAACCCCGGATTGTCGCGCAAGAACGACTCGTAAGCTTGGCAGAGCTGCTGCATCTGCGTGGTGAAAGCCGGCTCGTCGAAATTATCACCCGCCTTGGCGGCAGCCGCCAGCAACGTGCGTTGGCGCTCGACCAACTGCCGCAGGCCGCGCTCCGCTAGCGTTTCCTCGCGGGGCTGGGCCGCCAGCGGCACGGCAATTATGATGAACAAGCAAAACCAACGTTTCATGGGATTAAAAATTGCAGGGCGGGGTCGCTGACCCCGCCTTTTGCGTTTGCGTCATTCCCGGCGGGATCAGCGATCCCGCCCTACATCCAATCAAAGCTATGCGCCCGTGTTTCATGCGAATGGCGTCCGACACCATCAATCCGCCACGGTGCCCGCGTAAACATTCATGCGCATCCCGCCCGTGCCATCCGGCCGCAGGAACCCCACGAGGGTTTGCCCGCTCGCCTGCGCAAACGCCACCGCCGCGCTCGACGGCGCGGAAATCGCCGCCACGATCGGGATGCCCGCGCCCAGCGCCTTCTGCATGAGCTCAAACGACACGCGGCCGCTCACGAGTAAAATGCGCTCCGCCAGCGGCAGCGCACCGTCGAGAAACGCGCGGCCCACGACCTTGTCCAGCGCGTTGTGACGCCCCACGTCCTCACGCGCGTTGATCAACACACCCTCCGCCGTGAACAACGCGCTGGCATGTAGGCCGCCGGTCCGGTCAAAACCCGCCTGCGCCGCCCGCAACGCCTCCGGCAGGCTCGCGAGCACGGCCCGACGTGGCGCAGAATGGCTGGCAATGGCGGGAAACTGCGCCCGGATCGCCGCAATGCTCGCCTTACTGCAAATGCCGCAGCTTGACGATGTAAACACATGCCGCGTGAGGCGGTCGAAATCCACCGCCGCGCCCGGGGCGAGCAGCACATCAAGCACATTCTCCTCCGGCTCGCCGCCCGCGCGGCAGTAAACCATATCGAGCACCTGATCGGGGCGGCGCAGCACGCCCTCGGTCACGAGAAAGCCCGCCGCGAGTTCGCGATCATGCCCCGGCGTGCGCATGACGACCGCCACACTGCGACCGGCCACGCGTATTTCCAGCGGCTCCTCCGTCGCCACCAGATCCGCGCAAACCTCCATCGCGCCGGCCCCAGATAAGCGGCGGATGGTGACGGTGGTGCTACCTTGGGCGCGTGGCATGCCGGTAACTGAAACAAATATGCCCGGCCGAGCGAAGCGCAGAATCCTTCGTCGCTTGCGAATATCTAATATCCCACTCTGCGCTTGGTGTTATGACGTCGTCGGTTTGAAATGTGACCGCCATGTGCTGCCGCTACCTGCTGCTCCAAAAATCGCATCGTGAGGTCCTGGCGCGACTCGGCATCGCGGCTCCGGCAGATTTTCTCTCCCGTTTTAACATCGCGCCCGGCACCGCGATTCCAGTCGTGCGCAACCGCGTCGGAAGCGATGAGCGTGAAGCTGCCGCTCTGCAATGGGGTTTGATTCCCGCGTGGACCAAGGACGACCGGCCCACCGGACTATGCAACGCCCGCGCCGAGACCCTTGCCGCCAAGCCCTCCTTTCGCGAGGCGTTTCGCCGACGGCGCTGCGTGATTCCCGCGAGCGGATATTACGAATGGAAACGCCACGGCCGCCGCCGCGAGCCGTGGCTGTTTGCGCGGCGCGACGGACGACCCTTCTGCCTCGCGGGCATCTGGGAAAACTGGCGCGCGCCCAACGGTCTTGAACTCGAAACCTGCGCGCTTGTGACCACCGCGCCCAACGCCGTGATGCGACCCATCCACGATCGCATGCCCGTCATGCTCGACGCCGCGCAAAGCGAATTATGGCTCGATCCCGCCCGCGAGGAACCCACCGGGCTCGCGCCGCTGTTCCACCCCATCGCGGATCATCTGCTCACCGCCACGGCGCTCATTCCGCGCGTCAACAGCATTGCCCACGACGATCCGGAGTGCCTCACCCCCGCGCAACCTGACGACATCAACCCAACCGAAGCCATGCTGCCCCTGGCCTAATCTTCCCGCGAAGGGCGTGGCGTGGCCAGCGGTCATTCAACCCACGACGGATCACCTGGAGCGGCTTGGTCGCCTGAGGGCGCAGGTTTGCGCTTGGCTAGGCGGCGGCCGAGGCTGCGGTCGATCTCCTCGAGTTCGGGTTGGGGGATGCGGGTGAAGGCGATGCGCATCGGCGCGTGGTCCGTCGCGCCATGCGCGCCGCCGAGATAAACGGAGTTTTTGCCGAAGGTCTTGTTGAGCTGATCCACGGCGGCGAAAAGCTTCGCACGCGCGGCTTCCGTTGGAGCGGAGAACAGGTCGGGCGTGTGGTCTCCGGCCGGTAGCAAGCGATACAGCATGACGCCGATTTGGAGCGGGGCCAGCTGGAGATGCTCGCGCGGGCGCCTCGCCCAGATTTGGTTGAGCGCATGCGTCAACTGGATGGTGTCCTGCGTTTCGTTGAAGCGGCAATCCCCGGCCCAGGGGTCGTGGTTGGCGTAGTGCACGCTGACGTGGAGCGCACCGGCGTAAAAGCCGTCGCCGCGCAGCCGCATCGCGGCTTTTTGCAGCAGGCGGTGCAGCACACCGAGCGCGCCCGCGGGCGTGCGCAACTTGGGCGGTAGCACGTGACCGTGGCCGATCGAACGGGGTTGCACGGGTTCGCGGTCGAGTTGTTTGCCCCGCAGCAGTTCGTAAAACCGCGCGCCCACCACGCCGCCCCAGATAGCGCGCAGCCGCGCGCTGCTCGAGGCGTAAAGTTGGGCGACGTCGGTGATGCCCGCGGCGCGGAGGCGCTGTTTCATGTTTTCGCCGATGCCGGTGAGGTCTTCGAGCGCGACGCCACGCTCGATCAGGGCGGCGGGCAGTTCGTCCTCGTCAAAGGTCACGAGCCCGTCGGGTTTTTGCAGGTCGGAGGCGAGTTTGGCGATGAGCCAGTTGGGGCCTATGCCGATGGAGCTACGCAGGTGCGGGCCGATTTCTCGGGCGATGGCGGCCTTGATTTTGCGGGCCAGCGCCTCGGCCTTGGGTCGCTCGCGCAGGCTGCCGGAGAGCTCGCACTCCAGCTCGTCGATGGATTGAATCTTGGCGACCGGCACGCAGGTTTCGACGATCTCGCGGAGGCGGCGGTGGTAGCGGATGTAAACCTCGGGCCGCGATTCGACGACGAGAAGGCCGGGGATTTGCCGCCGCGCCTCGGCCACGCGGACGTTGCGCTCGAGGCCGAGCGCCTTGGCTTCGAGACTGACGGCGATGGCCCCGGTGGTCTCGGCCTGGACGGCCACGATAATGAGCGGCTTGCCGCGCAGCTCCGGCCGGTCCTGTTGTTCGACCGAGGCGAAGTAGGAGTTGAAATCGATGGCGAGGGCGCGGAGCACAGGGCGATTTTTCCCCGTTGCGTCGCGGCTGTCAAACGGCCGCGGCCGAGACTGGAATCCGGGTCGATTTGAGGTGCGTCTGCGGGGAAGTGTTAGGTTGTGGAAAACCATGTCCGTGGGGCAGATGCTCGACCTCGTCACGTTCCTGCAACCGCACTACAAGCGGCTCCAGCCGGTTCACCGCGACCAGTATTTCCTGCATTGAGCGGGCGGGGCGACCGCGGCGGACCGGATCGGCCGAGATTTCATCACGAAATCAAGGCCGGGATGGCGCGGTGTTCAAATCGCGCTGTCCAACCAGGGGCGTTTTGATCATCGTCCGCCGATGCAATTCACCCCGATGATCGCGATGCTGGTCTATGTTGTGCGTCTGTGGGAGGGAGAGTATTACACGCGCGACGTGAGCGGCGAGGTAGAAACTGTGCCGGTGCAGAGCCGGCTGTGGCGGATCCAAGCCGATGGCAGCGGCCGCATGCCGTTGACGGGTGGCGCAGGGCGGGACGAGCATCCGCTGGTCTCGCCGGATGGGCGGTGGATTTACTACCAGACCAATCCGGGCAACCGCTGGCAAATCCGCCGCCTGCGCACCGATGGTACCGGGACTGTTTTGGTGGCGCCGGCTGATCCCGCGCATCACGCGTATGGCGCGGTGTTGGCGCGGGCGGGCGGACATCTGACCTGGACCCGTAAGGCCGGACGGGAGGGGGAGGTGGTGCTGTCGGCCGCTGACGGTTCCGAGTCGCGGCTGATTGCGTCCGACTGGGGCTATGTTTATATGGCGGCACCGGATCCGACCGGGCAACAGGTCGTCTTTTCCGGTCCGGCGCGCGGTTACCGGCTGGGCCTCGCCCGGGCACCGGATTGGCAGCCGATCCTGTTGACGCCGGATCATCCCGACAGCTACGTGCCGCAGTTCACGCCGGACGGCCGCACCGTGGTCTTCATTCGCCGGGACGGCGGACTCTATCGCATCGAAGCCGACGGCACGCGGCTGCAACGACTGGCCGAGGGCGTGCAGGTGGAATTTTTCCTCACGTCGGAGGACAAACACGGATTGACGGATGGGCCGTCGATTTCGCCGGATGGCACGCGGATCGCCTTTGTCCGGCATGCAGACAACCGGCCGCCGCAAATCGCGGTGGTGAACATCGACGGCTCGGATCTGCGGGTGCTGACCGACCTGCCCGGCACCTGTGGCCGCGTGCCATGGAGTCCGGACGGCCGGTGGCTAGCCTTTGTGTCGTTCGTGGGGCGGTGGCCGCAATTGTGGGTGATGCCGGCCGACGCGTCGGCCCCGCCACGGCAAATTACGCAGGAGCGGGGGGCGGTTTATTCCTTAAGCTGGATTCCCGGCGCATAAAAAGGTCAGCTGGGACCATGCGCATCGCCGTCATCTCCGACACTCACGATCTTATGCCCGCCGGGCTGCCGGCGCGGTTGGCGGGCGCGGACGAAATCTGGCATTTGGGCGATGTGTGCGATCCGGCCACGCTGGTGGAGATCGAGCAGTTAGGCCGACCGCTCCAAGTGGTAATGGGCAACTGCGATACGTTTTTCGGCTGGCCGATCGACTTGGAGCTGGAGCGCGAGGGCTTGCGGTTTTACCTGACGCATATTCCGCCGTCGCGCGCGCCGCATGGGGCCAAGGTGGTGCTGCACGGGCACACGCATGTGCCGCGCGACGAGGTGGGGCGTGGAGCGCGCTGGCTCAACCCCGGCAGCGCGTCGCAGCCACGCGGTGGTCTGCCGCCAAGCTTCGCTTGGCTGGAAGTCAACGCGGGAAAATTGACGCGGTGGGAGATCGCGCATATTTGAGGGGGATGTCCGTGTCGCGCAAATCCTCGCTGCCCAACCTGCTCAGCGCGTCGCGCCTGCTGTTGATGCCCGGGGTGCTATGGGCGGCGCTGGCCGAATCGAAACCGTGGTTTGCGGGGTTGCTGGCGGTGGCGTTGCTCACCGACGCGCTTGACGGCCCGATCGCGCGTTGGCTGCGGGCGGAGAGCGAGCTCGGCCGCAAGCTCGACAGCATGGCCGACTATGTGACGTTGCTCTGCGGCGTGGCGGGCATCGCGGTGCTCTGGCCGGATATCATGCGCCGCGAATTGCCATGGGTGGCGGCGGGGCTGGCCATGTTTTTCGCGGCCATCGTCCACGGATTTCTGCGCTTGGGGCGGGTGCCGTGCTATCACACGTGGTTGGCGAAGATATCAGCCGTGACGTGCGCCGTGACGTTGGTGCCGCTACTGGCGGAGTGGACCGAGAGACCGTTTCATTTGGCCATTGTGCTTTTGATTCTCAGCGGCGTGGAGGAACTCATCATCGTCAACCTTGTGCCGTGGCACCGGGGCCAGGTGCGCTCGCTCTGGCATGCGCGGTCGTTGCGGCGCGAACGAAAGGCGGCCGCGTGAGCGTGAATGGGCAGCAGGACTTATTGGAGTTGATGGACGGCGGCGCGGCACCGACCGCGCCGTCGATCGTGTTTCAACGCAGCGCGAAGGCGCGCAATTACCGGCTGACGCTGCGGCGCGACGGCACGGCGGTGGCGACAATCCCGCAGCGCGGGTCGCAACGCGGCGCGGAGGAGTTTGTGACTCAGCAAGCGGAGTGGCTGGAGCGGGCGCGCGCGCGTCAAGCGCGCAAGCCGCGGGCGGCCGAGGTGTGGGTGCCGGGCACTCATGTGCTGTGGCGAGGCGAGATGCACGAGATCCGGGTGGCTTCAACCGGCGAACGGCCGCAGGTCTGCCTCAATGCCGATGTGTTTCGCGTGTCGGGCTTCGACGGCAATTTGCGGCCGACGCTGGAGGCGCATTTCGCGCGGCGCGCCAAGATCGAGTTGCCCGCGCGCGCGTGGGAATTGGCGGCCGTGACCGGCGTGGAGGTGAAACAGGTGAGCGTGCGCAACCAACGTTCGCGCTGGGGCTCGTGTTCGGCGAACGGCACGATCTCGCTCAACTGGCGGCTGGTGCAGACGCCTGATTTCGTGCGCGACTACATCGTTTACCACGAGCTGATGCACCTGCGAGAGATGAACCACTCGACGCGGTTCTGGGCGCGGGTCGAGGAAGTGTGCCCCGGCTGGCGCGAGGCCGAGCGCTGGCTCAAGCGCAACGGCAGCCTGCTGGGACTGTGATCTGGTGCGGCCGAAGCCAGGGGGCAGACTTGACGCGGCCGTCATGCCTAACATCGCGTTAGATATGAACAATGTGAGTATCCGCACCATGCAGCACCGGTTGGCCGCGATGATCGCCATCACCCGGCGCAACGTGCCGGTCGCCCGGCTGATGCCGGTGTACCCCGCGCAGCGGCAGCGCCAGGCGACGCCTCCCGCCATGCGCGCCTACTGGCGGGACCAGCGTTTGCCGCTGTCCATCTATTCCACGGTTTCCCGCACCGAGTTGATGGCTGACAAGTGCCTGTAAATCGGCTGACTGGCGCGCGATTATGAACATTACCCAGCACAATCGCGAGTCGTGGGATGAGGCGGTGCGCCGGGGAAACCCTTGGTCGATTCCGGTGGCGCCGGAGGAAATTGCGCGGGCGCGCAGCGGAGACTGGCGCGTGATCCTGACGCCGAACAAGACGGTGCCGCGCGAGTGGTTCGGCGATTTGGCGGGCAAGGCGGTGCTGGGACTCGCCTCGGGTGGCGGGCAACAGGTGCCAATTCTCGCGGCGGCCGGGGCGACGGTGACGAGCTTCGACAACTCGGGCGCGCAACTGGCGCTCGACCGCATGGTGGCGGAGCGCGAGGGACTCGCGGTGCGCATCGTGCAAGGCGACATGGCTGACTTGTCGGCTTTTGTCGATGCGAGCTTCGACCTGATCTTCCATCCAGTCTCGAACGTCTTTGTGCCCGACGTGAATCCGGTGTGGCGCGAGTGCGCCCGCGTGTTGAAACCCGGCGGCCGCCTGCTGGCGGGGTTCATGAATCCCGCGCATTTTTGGTTCGACCACGACGAAGCCGAGCAGACGGGGCAACTGGTGGTGAAATACCGGCTGCCGTATGCGGATGTCACGAGTCTGCCAGCGGACG
>JADLBI010000144.1 GCA_020847775.1 Opitutaceae bacterium | reverse complement strand
GGCAGCGGCAGCGTGACAATCAGGATGCTGCGGAAGTGAAAGAGGAACAGGATGTGCGCGAGCGTCACGAGGATGATTTCCTCGGTGAGGGCGTGCTTTAGGGTGTTGATGGCGCGGCTGATGAGATCACTGCGGTCGTAGAACGACTCGATGATGACGCCGGGCGGCAGACCGGAGGCGAGGCTGGCGAGGCGCTGCTTCACGTCTTGAATGACGCGATAGGCGTTTTCGCCGTAGCGCATGATCACGATGCCGCCGACGACTTCGCGGCCGTTGACGTCCAGGGTGCCGCGGCGGAAATCGCCGCCGATTTGGATCGTGGCGAGATCGCGCAGGAGCAAGGGCGTGCCGCCGCGCGGGGCCACGACGATGGAGCCGAGGTCCGCGGCGTTTTGGACGAGGCCGACGCCGCGCACGACGTATTCGGCGCCGTTTTCCTCGATGGTGCGACCGCCGACGTTGAGATTGCCGGCGGATACCGCGTCCATCACCTGGCCGAGGGTCACATCGTATTGCTGGAGCTTGAGGGAGGAGACTTCGATTTGCCACTGGCGCACGAAGCCGCCGATGCTCGCGACCTCCGCCACGCCGGGCACGGAGGCGAGTTCGTAGCGCACGTAGGTGTCCTGCAAGGCGCGGAGCGAGCCGAGGTCCTGCGTGCCGGATTCGTCCTTGAGGTAGTATTGATAAACCCAGCCGAGGCCGGTGGCGTCGGGCCCGAGGCGGGCGGTGACGCCTTCGGGCAGCAGATCGCCGAGCGAGTTGAGGCGTTCGAGCACGCGGGTGCGCGCGAAGTAGGTGTCAACCTGGTCGGCGAAGATTACCGTGAGGAACGAGAACCCGAACATGGAGGAGGCGCGCACGGATTTGACGCCGGCGAGGCCTTGGAGCGAAACGCTGAGCGGGTAGGTGATCTGGTCCTCGACTTCCTGCGGGCTGCGGCCCGCCCAGTCGGCGTAAACGATGACTTGGTTCTCCGAGAGATCGGGCAGGGCGTCGATGGGCACGCGCTTGAGCGCGACGACACCCCAGGCGCAGAGCGCGATGAAACCGGCGATGACGATGAACCGGTGGCGCAGCGACCAATGAATGAGTCGGTTGATCATGGTCGCGGGCTCATTCGAGTTCTTCGCCGCATTCGAGCATGGCGGCGCCGAAGAACGGATTGCGCAGTTGGTCGTCACGCGAGAGCCAGCGGCCGGTGCCGAGCACGGGCGTCATGGGGCATTGGAACACGTGGAGGCCCTCGCGGTGGTGCAGGTGGGCCTCGCGGACGAGATCGGCCAGCGCGGTGCTGAACGGTTCGAAGGCGCGGCGGGCGTCGCGCAAATTCGTCCCGGTCCCGAGCGTGTCTTGGAAGGTGGCCAGTGTATTGTGAGGCGCGGCGGCGAGGTAGGCCGGTAGCAGGTCGCGCAAGCCGGGCAAGGCGCGTTGATAGGCGGCGAGGTCGTCGTTGGCCAAGGCGCGCGCGGCGTCGGCGGCGGCGAAGGCGAGTTCGCGCAGGGCCGCGTAGGCCGCGCCGCTCGACGTGGTCGGCTCGGCGGCGATCTTTTCGGGCGCGGGGGCCGGAGCGTGCGCCGTATGGGCCGCCGCGGCATGGGCGAGTTGCGCCTGGCCATCGAGGATGAGCGCGCCCTGGGTGACGACCTGGTCGCCGACGGCCAAGCCGCCGAGCACGGCGGCGAACTCATCACCGGTGCGGCCGAGCGTGATCTCGCGCGCGGCATAGGTGCGGTCCTTTTGCTCAATGAACACGACGGGCTGGCCGGAGTGTTGCAGCACGGCCGAACGCGGCACGAGCAGGACGTCGGGAGTTTCCACGCGCACCGTGCCGGCGCCGGTCTGGCGGTGCATGACGCGGCGGTCGGGGTTGTCGAGGATGACGCGGGCCCGGGCGGTCCGCGTGGTCTCATTGAGGTTGGGATCGATGAAGTTGATGGGGCCGGTGAGCACCAGGCCGGGTAGCGACGGGAGGGCGATTTCGACGGTCTGGCCGGTTTGCAGCCAGGCGAGGTCGGGTTCGTAAACGTCGAACACGAACCACATGCGGGAGAAGTCGCCGATTTCGAAGAGCCGGTCGTTGAGCGCGACGTATTGGCCTTCGTAAACGGCGCGTGAAACGACGGTGCCGGACATGGGCGCGCGCACGGTAACCATGGCGGTGGGTTCCAGCGTGTTTTCGAGGATGTGGATTTCCTCCCCGGTCAGGCCGAGCTCGAGCAGGCGTTCGCGCGCGGCGGCGCGGACCGACGGGGCGAAGGCCTCGCCGCCGCGCAGTTGTTCGACGTAGGTGCGCTGGGCGGTGAGCATCTCGGGGCTGTAGATCGTGACGAGCGGCTCGCCCGCCTTCACCTCGGCGCCGACGAAGTTGACGAAAAGTTTTTCCACCCGGCCGGGCACGCGGGCGGCGAGGATGCGGTGGCGGGTCTCGTCGTCATCCACGACGCCGTTGAAGCGGAGCGAGCGCACGAGGGTGCCGCGGGTCACAGCGGTGGTGGCGACGCCAACCACATCGTGTTGGGCGGGGGTGAGGGTGACGAGATTGGGATCAGCGGGGACGTTGGGGTCGGCCGCGGTGGCGGCGACGAGAGCCATGCCGCAGATGGTGCATTTGTCGCCGGGATGTTCCGACTTGATCCACGGATGCATGGGGCATTGGTAGATTTGGGCGGGGGTGGCGGTGAGCCCCGCGGGCAAAATTGCGAGAAGAAGAAGGAGACGGAAAAGTTTCATGGTGAATGACAGATAAGTATGGGCAGTGGAGAGCATGAGCCCTCAGCGCATTCCAAGTGACGCAGGCTTCGCGCCTGCATTGGTGATGAAGGCAGGCTGGAAGCCTGCGCTACGTGCGGGCGCAATACGCCTGTCAGCTCAAATCAACCACTGGCACTGCGTCACGCGCAGGGGCGGAGCAGGTGGGGTGACCGGCATATCCTTCGCGAAGGAGACTGATTCCGGCGGTGTGGCCGTAAGAAACGGCGCGTAGAATTTTCGTGTCGCAATGTGGACTGGTTGCGCGGTTTTGCGGCGGGTTTCCGCGCGTTGTGCCGTCGCGGGCCGGTCCAATGCGACCATGATCTGCGCCGGGGGCGGCGCGCAATCCGGCATGCCGCAGGCTCCGGAGGTTTCGCAACAGCAGCAGGAGTCCGGTTCGACGGGCAACTCGATGGGTTGCACCCGCGCAAAAGCGGCGGTGCAGACCAAGAGGAGCAGCCAGGCGAGACGTTTCATGGGGCTAGAGATGCGTGGAATTTGGATTCGCGCAAATGGAAAAGGCACCGCAGGTCGGCTCGCGGCGCGCTCGCCGCCACCGGGGCCACCGCGACTACCGCACCGCGCGCAGTTGCACGCTGTCCACGAGACGGTCTTGCGAGAGGATGTCGGTGGCGACGACGAGTTTGTCGCCGGGGACGACGCGGCCGGTTTGCCGCAGAACCGCGATCGCGTTTTCGATGGTGGCATCGGGCTCGGTGGCGAAGGGAATCAGGAAAGGCTCGACCGCCCGCAGGAGGCGCAGTTGCAGGAAAAGCTGTTCGTGCGGAGTAAAGGCGAGAATGGGCGAGTGGACCGGGCGCAGCGCGGCCAGGCCGTGCGCCATGAAACCGTGGCGGGTGAAGGTGAGGATTTTCGACCCCGGGATCTGGTTGGCCAGCACGACGGCGGAGTGGAGCATTTTCATGCGGTCGCCGGTGAAGACGGCCACCTCGCGATTCTCGGTGTCATCCTCGCGTTCGATGCGGCGCGCGACCTGGTCGAGGATGCGCACGCATTCGAGCGGGTATTGGCCGATGGTGGTTTCGCCGGAGAGCATGACGCAGTCGGCGAGCTCGTAAACGGCGTTGGCCACGTCGGTGATCTCCGCGCGCGTGGGCATGGGCTGCGAAATCATCGACTCCAGCATGTGCGTGGCGACGATGACCGGGCGGCTGTTGGCGAGACAGGCGCGCACGGCGCGGCGCTGGATGATGGGCAGCTCTTCGAACGGGCATTCGATGCCGAGGTCGCCGCGCGCGATCATCAAACCATCCGCGGCGCGGACGATGTCCTCAAGGTGCGTGATGCCGGACTGGTCCTCGATCTTGGCGATGATGCGCGCCTTGGATTTTTTGGCCGCGAGAAACTCGCGCAGCAACGCGACGTCGTCAGCGGTGCGCACGAAAGAGAGCGCGACAAAATCGAGACCCTCTTCCAAACCCCCAGTGGTGTCGGCGCGGTCCTTCTCGGTGAGCGAAGGGAGGTTCACCTTTACGCCGGGCAGATTGATGTGGCGGCGCGACTTGAGTTCGCCGGGGATGAGGACGCGGCAGCGAATGTGCGCGTTGTGTTTTTCGAGGACTTCGAGGCGGATGAGGCCATTGTCCACGAGCACGGTGTCACCGACGCGGATGTCGTTGACGAGATCGCGGTAGTTGACGTCCACCGAGCGGACCTCCTCGGCGTTTTCGCGGTCGGCGCCGGGCTTGACGGTGAAGTCGAAGATCTCGCCGGCCTTGAGTTCGAGCGGCACGGACACATCGCCGGTGCGGATTTCCGGCCCCTTGATGTCCATGAGGACGGCGATGTCGCGGCCGACCCTGGCACTGACCTTGCGAATGCGGCGGATGATGGCGCGCGTCCATTCGTGGTTGGCGTGGGCCATGTTGAGCCGTGCGATGTCCACGCCGGCGCGGATGAGCGATTCGAGGGCGGCCTCGCTTTCCGTGGCGGGACCGACGGTGAAGATGATTTTGGTGCGGCGGAAATCAGGGATCATGGTCAGACGAATTCAATGAGCGGTGTGCTGAGGCCGGGAGCGACGATGGAGAGTTCGCAACCGAGGCGGCTGCCGGCGAACGCCGCCGAAACGGCCTCGGGGCTGTTGCAATCGCGACTCAAATGCGTGAGGAAAATGTGGCGCCAGCGCGGGCTGGCGATGCTCTCCAGCAGCTCCCGCGCGCTTTGATTGGAAAGATGGCCGTGGCGTCCGCTGATGCGTTGTTTGAGTGACCACGGACGCTTGGTGTCATTCTTAAGCAAATCGGCGCAATGGTTGGCCTCGACCACGACGACATCGGCCCCACGCAAATGTTCGTGAATGTGCTGGGGCGCGTAGCCGAGGTCGGTGAGCCAGGCGAGACTGCGGCGCGGCGAAAGCAAATCGCCCTCGAAGCCGTGGCTGATGCGGAAGCCCACCGGATCCTGCGCGTCATGCGGGACGGCGAAGGCGGCGATTTCGAGATCGCGAAATTGGAAGGTCGAGCCGGTTTCAAAATACACCCAATCGGCCCGGTAGCTGAGCTTGGCCTGCACGGCGCGGGCCGTGGCTGGATTGGCGAACAGCCGGATGTGGGGAAACTTTTTCAAGCCTTCGATAGCCGAGGCATGATCGCCGTGCTCGTGCGTGATGAAAATCGCGTCGATGCGGGCGAGATCGTGGCCGACGGTGGCGAGGAGCTGGCCGAGCTTGCGGGCGGAAAACCCGGCATCCACGAGCACATTGGCCCCCGCGGTCTGGAGCAGGGCGCTATTGCCCGAGCTGCCGCTGCCTAAAATGCAAAAACGCATCGCCATGCTTTCAGCAAGGCGCGTGTGTGCGCGGGGACAACTGAAAAGGTGAAAGCGGCGCGAACTGTAGGGCGGAATCGTCTGATCCCGCCCAACAATTTGGCTTCACGTAAAATCGCACAACGCTTCGATGTCGGCGGCGGAACCGTCGCGTTGCCAGCCGTCGAGCTGAGCTTGATCTTTGAGCTGCTGGCCGCGGGCGCGCGGGACGCCGGCAAAGGCGTTGGTGCATTCGGGCAGCGCAGTCATGTCGCCCCAGAGTTTTTCAAACTGCGTGACCGGATAGACGTCCTCCTGACCGTGGCCCCAGCGCTTTTTGACCTCCTTGAGCGTGACGTAGGTCGGCAGGCGCGCGGCCATGCGGCGAATGGCGTCGGCGGTCTTGGTCGCGTCGGTGAGATCGGTCCGCGTCAATGCGAAGAGCGCGAGCAGACGATCGATATCAATCCAACAGGTGTTGGCGTTGTAATAACTGAGGGCGAATTCGTCTTCCTCGCGGGGCAAGGCGAGACCTTCGACCAAACGCAGCTTGCCGTTTACCCGCGCCAAGCCGCCGCCGTGGTCCTCGATGCGCCGGGTGATCACTTCCCAACCGAGCGTGGTGCCGGCGGATTGAAACCAGCCGACCATCGCGGGATCAGGTGTCGCGCCGAGTGTGTCGATGTTGTGCACCATCAACGTGCGCAATTGCGGTTGCGCGGCGAGCAGGCGCGCGAGCACACCGTTTTTGAGCAGGTTGGGAATCTCAAACCAGTGACCGACGGGATGCAGACACTGTTCAGGCAGATTGTCGGTGTAGTCCGAACCCTCGCCGGTGACGCGCGCCCAGTTGGCGAGCGCGGCGCGCACGCTGTCGCGCATTTTTTGTTTTTGTTCGTCGAGGCGCTGCTGGGCGGTTTCTTCCCAAGCGAACTGCAAGTCACGCACAGTCGGCACGAGGCGCAGTCCGATCGAGCGACCGGGTGAGAGCCAGACTTCGCGGTCCACTGCGCCACTCATGCGTGAGGCGAGCATCTGTTCGATCGGCGCGTGCGTCAGGTGGCTCGTGGTGAACACATGGGGAATCGGGGCGCCATAGACGCGGCTGACGCGGCGTGTCTTGGCGAGATGCACTTCGATGAAGTTGCGATGTTGACCGGCGAATTTCGCGAACGGGTGCAGGCCCTTCACCACACCCGCGCCTTGCGTCCAGCGGCTGCCCACGCCGGCAGCGTAGGTGACCACGGCTACTTCGCCGCTGCGCAGGGCGGCTTCTCCGGACGTGCGCAATGCTGGGCTGAGTTGATAGAAATCAGCGAGATCGCCCGACGCGGCGTCTTCGATCCGCGTAGTTGCAGGCAGGCGATTGAGCGCGAGGCCAATGCGGCCACTCTGCAAATCACCGCGGATTTGCTCGTGTTGTGTTTGGTCGAAGCCGTTTGCGGCGAGTAAGTCGCGCAGTTGGCCTGATGAACCCGCGGCTGCCTTGGCGGTTGGGGGCGGTCGCTCGAGTAGCCCGGCGAGGATGGCGGCGAACTCGGGCTTGGTGCGTGCGGCGGTATTGAACTGGCGCACGTCGAGCCGTTCGCGCGCCGTGAGCGTGGCTTCATCGCGGCGCAAGCTGGCTGGCACGGTGGCTTGATAATATCCGGCCGGAAGCAGCGCCTCGTCATTGCGCAGCAAGGTGGACGCACTGCCGTGCTCGTTGATCGCGAAATCGTAAACCACGGGATCCATCGCGAAGGGCAGGGCGGCTTCGAGTTCGCATTTGGTCGCGAGCATGAATTGCCGCAAGAACTCCTGTCCTTCGCATTTGCGTTCCGGCGCGAAAATAAAGCCCATGCCGCCGCCGGACATGCCGCCGAGCATCCAGAAGCCCCAGAAGTCGTCGCCGAATCTTTCGCGGGTGCCGGCGATGAGCCGCTCGGTGTAGAGATTGCTCACCCACGGGATCATCGTTTGCAGCGGGCCGGTGAAGTTTTCGGTCAATGCGCGGCCGAGCGCACGAATGTCGCCCTTGGCGAGGAAGCCAAGAATTTCATCAAGCGTGGCCACGGCCCGTTGACGGGCCTGCCATTCGGCGGCGCTGCGCAGCAGGTATTTCTCTGTCGCCATTTCGAGAATGGGGCCGACGTTTTGCGCCATGCCGCCGTGCACGAGCACGAGCGAATCTTGTAATTTCTGGCGCGCTTCTGCGGACACACGATCCGGGCCGAGCAAGGTGTGGCGCGGCAACAAACGACCGCGGCTGATGCCGTGCTCGGGATCGACGTTGGTCGCGAGCGTGCCTTCGATGAGTTTGATGCCGGGCCAGAGTCCGCCCGAGTCCTGCCAACCGCCGCCGGAGCCGCCGATCCATTCGCCGAGAATGGCGCGCGCGGCGACGATGCGGCGTTCGCTTTCCTGCATGGGGCCGTCGAGTGAAGCGATTTGGCCAGTGGCTCTCATGCAGGCACCGATGAGCGCGCCGAGCAGATTGGTTGAAACGGCGAGGCGCGAGCCTTTGGGGATGCGATTGACGTTGCTGACAAGTTCGAAACCGCGACCGGTGCCGAAGATTTGCGCGAGCAGTTCCGGTAGCGAAGTGCCGGAGCGTTCGATACCCGGCGGCACGATGCCGGCGGCGATCACCGCGGCCTTTAGCAAGCCGAGGTAATCGCGAGCGAAGTCGAACACGTCATCGATTGTTTCGAGCACGGCGCTCGCCCCGAGATCGACGCTGGTGAGGCGAATCACCGGTTCATCAATGACGCGCAACCAGGCCTCGACAGGCGGACGCGGTGCGGCGTCGCGGCCATGCACGCCGAGATCGACCGAGATATTGAGCACCCGCGCGCCCTCGGGAAAATCCATGCCGAGGAAGAAAATGTCGCTCCAGCCGCAATGCGTGAGATCCATGCGCACGGCAGTGAGTTCGCGGAGCACAGGATAAGCCGAATCGACGTCGCGGCGGGCGAGCAACTCGGGCCGCACGCGCAGCGATTGGTCAAGTGGGTGGCCCATGCGGAACATCCACGCATTGCCGCGGGTGGAACGCACCGTGCGGCGAACTTGATCGGCCAGCGTTTGAAAACCGAGCGCGTAGTAAGCCGCGGCGAGTGCGCTGGAGAGCGTTTCGTTGGCCCCGTGCGCGGCGAGTTCGTTTTGGAACAGACCGATGGCTTCTTCAAAGCGGCGCTCGAGCAGAAATTGAAAACCCGCATAAGGCACGCGGCCGTTGCGCGGGTAATCGCTGAGGGCGGGGAGGTGATAACGATGAATCGCGCTGAGAAAAAACAAGGCGCGGACGCGACGGTAGAGATTGGTTTCGCGCCGGCGAAACGCATCGAGTTCGGTGCACGCGGCGAGCAAGTCGGCGGCGGATTTTCCACGGCACCAAGATTCCACGGCGCGGTCGCGCACCGCGGTGTCGTCCGAGGTGATGATGTCGAGCAGCGGCGATTTCATGATTGGCCGCTGGTGGGATGGGCGAGCAATTCGACGATCTGCGTCAGGACAATGTCGCGATCGCGTCCGGCGAGAGACAAGGCGAGTTGCGCGAGCAGCAGACCGTAACGCGAACCGATGTCATAGCGCCGCCCCGCAATCGTTAGCGCGAGGAAACGCCGCCTTGCCGCCATGGCGTGCAGTGCGGGACTGAGGCCGAGCATTTCGCTGGGTGCCGCGGCACGCTGTTCGTCGAGGAGTTTGAAAATTTCGGTATCAAACACATGCAGCCCGAAGAAGCACAGGTAGTAACCGGCGCGCAGCCCGGGCACGATGAGTTGTTGCTCGGCCAGGGTCGGCGTGGGCTTTTCGATGATCGATTCGATTTGGTAAATCGGTTTGTCGCCGCCGGTGAGTTTGCCGCCGACGGTGCCGTAGGACGTGAGCAGACTTTCGTGCGTGGGCTGCACGGCGGCGACAGGACAGTTTTCCGCCTCGGCGATGGCGATCAATTGGCGGGCGCAGCCGACGGCGGTTTGACTGACGTGCAGGTGATCGCCGACGAGATGCAGAAACGGTTCGCTTTGGCAAAACTCGCGACCGCGGAGAATCGCGTCGCCGTAACCTTGGGGATTCGTTTGCGGGATAAAAGTGACCTGCGATTGAAACGGCCCGCAGGCGGCGGCGTAGTTGACCTCGTCACCCGGGCACACGATGACACCGAACTGTTCGATGCCGGCCTCGGCGGCTTCGGCGAGCACGATTTGGAGGGCTGATTTGGTCTCGCCGTCGCGATCCACGAGCGTTTGCAGGGGCAGGGTGCGTTGGCGCGGATTGGCGGCGGTGATCAGGGCTTTTCGAATCTTCATCGCTGGGAATGAGGCGCGAGTGTCGATGGCGTCGGAGCGTGATTCAACCGGAAACCATCCCTGCGGCGAGGTTGACGCGCCGGGCAATCTGGCTTCGCTTGGCTGTTCATGCCCAAAACCGCTACCAGTCGCGCCGCCAAGACGCCTTCCGTGCGTCCGCTTCAGGGCACCGTGTTTATCACGCGGCAGGTGCATTTCAACTCCGCCCACCGGTTGCACAATCCGACGAAGAGCCTGGCGTGGAACCAGAAGCAATACGGGCTTTGCACGAACCCGCATTGGCACGGGCACAACTACGTGTTGGAGGTCACGATCAAGGGGCAACCCGATCCGGTGACGGGCTACATCATCGACCTCGGCGAATTGAAGCGCATTTTGCACACGTCGGTCGTGGACCTGTGCGACCACCGCAATCTTAACGAAGAGGTGGCGTTTTTGCGGGGTATCCTTCCCTCGACGGAAAATCTCGTCATCGCGTTCTGGCCGCAGATCGAACCGCACCTCAAGGCCGGCAAGCTGCATTGCGTGCGCCTTTACGAAACCCCGCGCAACTACGCCGAATATTTTGGCCCGGAGGTCAGCTAATCCCGCATTCGCGGGGCTACGGTTATCGTCCCAACCGCCTGATCTGTTCCACAAAAACGACATGAAAAAGAAGCAAATGTATCTCCACCGCTCGGCGGATGGATCGCCCGCGAAGATCAAGCGCGGCTACGACCCGAAATTCCGCTCGACCGCCGCGTATCGCGCGACGCTGCCCGACATGATGGAGGCGGCGCATGACGCGATCCAAGGGGCCAACGTGCCGATCCAGCAAGTCGGCATCCACAATTTCAAACTGCCGCTGAAATACCGCACGAAGGCCGGCAAGACCCACATGCTCGAAACCAGCGTGACCGGCACGGTGTCGCTCGAGGCGGAGCTCAAAGGCATCAACATGAGCCGCATCATGCGCACGTTCTACGACCACAAGGACGAGGTGACGACTGGCGAATGGATGGGCCGCGTGCTCAAAGGTTATCTGCGCAAAGTGGACAGCAAGGACGCGCGACTGAAGATCGCGTTTTCCTATCCGATGCTGCGCGAAAGCCTGCGCAGCGGACTCACCGGCTACCAATTCTACAATGTGGCGTTCGAAGGCGTGATGACGCGGGACGGCACATACCGGCGCTTCATTCATTTCGATTTTGTCTATTCGTCGGCCTGCCCGTGTTCGGCGGAGTTGTCGGAGCACGCGCGCGACCAGCGCGGCGTTTACACCGTGCCGCATTCGCAGCGCAGCAAGGCGCGCATCACGGTGGAGGAGGTTGAGGGCAAAAAGATCTGGATCGAAGACATCCACGCGCTGTGCCTGCGCGCATTGCAGACCGAGACGCAGGTGATGGTGAAGCGCGAGGACGAGCAGGCCTTCGCCGAACTCAACGGCGCTTACCTCAAGTTTGTCGAGGACGCGGCGCGCTTGCTCTACAAGGAGTTTGATGCCGACAAGCGCATCAAGGACTTCCGCATCGCCTGCACGCACCTCGAATCGCTGCACTCGCACGATGCCGTGAGCGTGATTTGCAAGGGCGTGCGGGACGGCTTCAAGGCCGACTTCATGGATTTCGGTTCGCTGCTCTGTTGAAGTGATTTTTCCCGCGGATGGCGCGGATGAACGCGGATAAGGACAAAGGATGATGATTCATGAAAAGCTCAGTGGGGAAATTATTGGGGCGGCAATGTTCGTGCTCAACGAGCTTGGGCCTGGATTGGATGAAAAGCTGTATGAACGGGCGTTGGTGATTGAGCTGCGGAAACGCGGGCACACGGTGGAATCCCAAAAGAGTTTTCCGGTTTATTATTCGGGTGAGCTGATCGGAAATCTGGTGCCTGATATCATTGTTGATGGATTGGTGATTGCCGATCCCAAGGTGGTGGAGACATTCAATGAAACCCACATCCGTCAGATGATTGGGTATCTAGCCATCACCAAACTGCAGCTTGCCCTGCTGTTGAATTTCAAGCACGCCAAGCTTCAATGGAAACGCGTTGTCCGTGAAATCAAAACCTAATCCGCGATCATCCGCGCCATCCGCGGGAACAAACAACCCCGTCATCCTTATCACTGGTGCTTCGCAAGGCATCGGGGCGGCGATCGCGAAGACCTTTGCGCGGGAGGTCAAAGGTTGCCGACTCGCATTGGTGGCGCGGAATGAGCGCAACCTGAAGGCCGTCGCGAGCGGGTGTGAGAAATTCGGAGCCACGGCGGAGGTGTTTGGCTGCGATGTGGCGGATGAGCAATCGGTGACGGAAATGGCCAAAGCCGTGCTCGCGCGGTTCAAGCGCGTTGATGTGCTGATCAACAACGCCGGGGCGTTTGCGATGGCATCGTTTGCGGAAACGAGTGTCGCGGAGTTTGACCGGATGCTTGCGGTCAACCTGCGCAGCGCGTTCCTGGTGACGCGGGCGTTTCTGTCGGGGATGTTGAAGCGCAAATCGGGCGATATTTACTTCATGAGCTCCATCGCCGGATTGGACGCGTATCCGAACGCGACGGGTTATGCGGCGGCGAAGTTCGGGGTGACCGGCATGGCGAAGGTGCTGCGACAGGAGACCAAGGCGCACGGGGTGCGCGTGTGCTGCGTTCATCCCGGTGCGACGTGGTCGCCCTCGTGGGATGGCAGCGGTGTGAAACCCGAGCGCATGATGCCCGCCGAGGATGTGGCGCAGGCCATCCTCGACGTGCACCGTTTGTCGCGCCGCAGCGTGGTCGAGGAGATCGTGCTGCGTCCGCAGTTAGGCGATTTGTAGCCGAAGCGACTAAAAGCGGGGCGCTAACCGGGTAGTCCAAAATCCCAAATAAGCGCCAAACTACGTAAGTTGTTGGCTAAGTTGGCTGCCCGGGCTGGGATCGAACCAGCGACCAAGTGATTAACAGTCACCTGCTCTGCCACTGAGCTACCGGGCAGTG
>JADLBI010000143.1 GCA_020847775.1 Opitutaceae bacterium | reverse complement strand
GGTGCGTGGCGCGCTCGTTTTCCTGCGGACTTCTTGCACGCCAGCGGAATTTTCGCTCATGCCTGTTGTCACACCCGCGATGGATTCCCACAACTCCGATCTTAACCAAGCCGCCCATTCCGCCCGCGCCGAGATGCTCGTGCACCTCCCTGAAACCATCCAGGCCAGTTTTCAACGCTATCTTGCCACTGGCGACTTGGCGGCGGCAGACGAAGTCGTGTTGGCCATCATCAAAGACCATGTGCCGGAGAAAAAAGCTGCGCTCATCCCGGCCCAGCTCACGGATAACTCCACCCTCACCGGCGACCTCGGTATTGACTCTGTTTCCATCGCTGACGCGCTCTACATGCTGGAGGACGTGTTTGACGTGAGTATTCCCAATGGTGAACTCGCCAGTCTGCGCACGCTCGGCGACCTGCGAAAATTCCTGCGCCGCAAACTCGCCGCCTAAACCGCGCGCCGATCCGCCGCCATGCCCCGCCAAGCCGTCGTCACCGGTCTCGGATTCATCACCCCCATCGGCAACACTCGCGCGGAAGTCACGCACAGCCTGCGCGACGGTCGGCATGGCATCGAGCGCGTTGAGTTCCTCCACAACCCCAATCTCACGGTCAAGGTTGTCGGCACGATCAAGGGTTTCTCGGCGCACACCCCGAATTGGCGCGCCTGGACCTGGCCGACCGACTACGACATCCCGCGCGAGGCGTTGCGCGGACTTTCCCCGCACGGCCTGTTCGCGCTCTGCGCGATCGACCAGGCCTTGCGCGACGCGCGGCTCGATACCACCGCAATCAAAGACGGTGCGACCGGGCTCTACTGCGCCTCCGCTGGCTCCACCCTACTCGCTTATCACAATGTGCAAAAGCTCATGGAGACGCGCGGCGAACGCTGCGGGCCGCTGAGCGTCGTATCCTCCATCGCGGGCACGTTGAATTTCAATCTCGCGGCACATTTCGGCATCCAGGGTGCGGTCGGCGGCTTCGTCTCGGCCTGCGCCTCCTCCAGCCACGCGCTCGGTTGCGCGCTCGATGACATTCGTCTCGGCCGCCAAAAACGCATGATTGTCGTCGGAGCTGAGGAGGCGACGGCGGAGAGCATTCTGCCTTTCGCCGCGATGCGCGCACTCTCCACCAACCCCGATCCCGCCACGGCATCGCGCCCATTTGACACGGCCCGCGACGGCTTCGTCGGAGCAGGCGGCGCGGTCGCGCTGATCATCGAGGAGTCGGAATTCGCGCAACAACGCGGCGCGCCAATCTATGCCGAATTCGCCGGCTGGGGCCAGGCCGCCGATGGCTACAATGTCGCCATTTCTCACCCTGAAGGCGCGGGCCTCCGCGGGGCCATTCAACGCGCGTTGGCCGACACCGGACTAGCGCCGACCGCGATAGGCTACGTCAACGCGCACGCCACCTCCACGCCCGCCGGCGACCGCTCGGAGGCGCTCGCTTTGCAAAGTGTGTTCATTGCCGCAGGAGCCAATCCACGCATCAGCAGCACCAAGGGTCTGACTGGACATCCGCTCTCCATGGCTGGCGTGATGGAGGCCGCGTTCTGCGCGCTCGCGATCAAAGACGGCTTTATCCCCGGCAACGCGCATCTGCAAAATCCCGACGAAGCCTGCGCCGGACTCGACCTGCCGCGCGCCACCCTTGCGGAGAAACCAGGCACAGTACTCAGCACGAGCAGCGGTTTCGGTGGCAGCAACGTCGCACTAATTTTCCGCCACGGCTGAATATCCAACATAAGTCGTACCCTTCACGCCTCCATCGCGCACCAGATCGTTTGTAACGCTTTATACACAAACCGGTATCTCTCGTGCTGACCAAAACCGGTGGTGAACAACCTCACGGGACGGAGTGGACCATCCCGGGAGGCCCGCGTGTAGTGGCAATCACCCCACCCGCACGGCGGGTAGGTTCCAGATTTGCTCGGCGTATTCGCGGATGGTGCGATCGCTGGAAAATTTGCCGACGCGGGCGGTGTTGAGTATCGCCATCTCGGCCCATTTGGCCTGATCGCGATAGGTGGCGTCCACCCGGGCGTGAGCGTCGCTGTAGGCGCGGAAGTCTGCCAGCACCATGAACGGATCGCCGCCGTCGAGCAGGCTGTGGTGCAGTGGCGCGAAGGCCCCGTGCTCCCCGGGCGTAAAAAAATCGCTGCCGAGCCAGTCCACCACCGCGCGTAATTCCTCCTCTTGTTCGTAATACGAACGCGGGCGGTAGCCCTTCGCGCGCAATGCCTCCACCTCCTCCACCGTCAGACCGAAGATGAAGATGTTTTCGTCGCCCACCTCCTCCTTGATCTCGACGTTGGCGCCGTCGAGGGTGCCGATGGTCAGCGCGCCGTTGAGCGAGAGCTTCATGTTGCCGGTGCCCGATGCCTCCTTGCCCGCGGTTGAAATCTGCTCCGAGAGATCAGCGGCGGGGATGATTTTCGCCGCCAGTGAAACACGGTAGTTGGGCAAGAATGCGACCTTCAATTTGCCGCCGATGCGGTCGTCGGCATTGATGCGCGCGCCGATCAGGTTGATCGCGCGGATGATGTTTTTCGCGAGGTCATAACCGGGCGCGGCCTTGGCCGCGAAGATGAACACGCGCGGCACAATATCGAGTGACGGGTTTTGCAGCAACCGGCGGTAGAGCGCGAGGATGTGGAGCAGATTGAGGTGTTGCCGCTTGTATTCGTGCAAGCGCTTGATCTGCACGTCGAAGAGCGCGTCGGGCGAAACCTCGATGCCGCACTCGCGTTGGATGACCGCGGCGAGCGCGGCCTTGTTGGCGCGCTTGATGGCCATGAATTCCTTTTGCGCGGCGGGCTTGGCGGCGACTTTTTCGAGCCCGCGCAAGAGATCGAGGTCGCGCGGCCAGTCGTCGCGACCGAGCGTCCGCGTGATGAATGCCGCGAGGCGCGGGTTGCATTGCAAGAGCCAGCGACGGGGCGTGATGCCGTTGGTCTTGTTTTGGAATTTGCCCGGATAAAGCGCGTCGAATTCCGGGAAGAGGTTTTTCTTGAGCAGCTGTGTATGCAGTGCCGCCACACCGTTGACCGCGTGTGAGCCGACCACGGCGAGATTGGCCATGCGCACCATCTTTGCGCCGTTTTCCTCGATGAGCGAGCAGACGCGTTTCTTGCCGTCGTCGCCCGGCCACTGCGCCTCGCAGGCCCGCATCAAATGCGCGTTGATCTCGTAAATAAGTTGGAGGTGGCGCGGGAGTACGCGCTCGAACAGCGGCACGCCCCACTTCTCCAAGGCCTCGGGCAGCAGCGTGTGGTTAGTGTAGGCGAAGGTCCGCGAGATGACGCTCCATGCGTGGTCCCAACTGAGCCGGTGCTCATCGATCATGATGCGCAGCAGCTCGGGCACGGCGATGGCGGGATGCGTGTCGTTGAGTTGGATCGCGACTTTGTCGGCGAAATTGTCCCAAGTGTTGCTCAGGTCTCGGAAATGGCGGCGGATGAGATCGCGCAGCGAGCAGGCCACGAAGAAATACTGCTGCACGAGCCGCAGCTCCTTGCCGTTCTCGGTCTTGTCGTTCGGATAAAGGACTTTCGAGATCGTCTCGCCTTCCTCCTTCTCGCGCACGGCCTCCGCATAGCCGCCGGAGTTGAAGGCCGCGAGGTCGAAGTCTTCGGTGGCGTGCGAGGACCAGAGGCGTAGCAGGTTGACGACCTTGGTGCCGTAGCCCGCGATCGGGATATCGTGCGGGATGCCGAGGATGAATTTCATATCCACCCAACGCGGTGTGGAATGGCCGCGGTCGTCGAACACGTTTTCCACGCGGCCGTAGAGCGGGATTTGCTGCGCGTATTCCGAATGCATCACCTCCCAAGGACTGCCGAATACGCGCCAACGGTCAGGGTGCTCCACTTGATGACCGTTAACAAACTCCTGCTTAAACAGGCCGAATTCGTAATAAATACCATATCCGAGCGCGGGGTAGTCCAGCGTAGAGAGTGAATCGAGAAAACACGCCGCGAGTCGGCCAAGGCCGCCGTTACCCAGGCCCATATCGAGCTCGGCATCGCGCGCCTTCTCATAATCCACGCCCAAAGCGGCCAGCGCCTGTTTCGCGACAGTAATCATGCCGGTGGCGTGCAAGTTGCACTCGAAAAGCCGCCCCATGAGATACTCCATCGAAAAATAATAAAGCCGCCGCACATTGTGCTTCGCGTGTTCGGCCTGAGTGGCAATCATGCGTTCATGTATGGTATCGCGCACTGCCAGCGATGTGGCCACCCACCAATCGCGCTGAGTCGCACCACCGGGATATCGCGCCATCGTCGATGTCAGATGGCGCAAAATCAACGAGCGCAGAATCTCCACCTGCGTGTCATGCGGCCGCTGGTGGATGGAGGGCTCCGCTGATGTGGTAGCGGCTGACTTACGAGTGGCGGGACGACGAGACGGCGTGGACTGCTTGGGCTTGGGCATGATGAGAAAAGGGTTCCAGTTTCGGGCCAACGACGCCCGCTGGTCACG
This sequence comes from Opitutaceae bacterium, assembly GCA_020847775.1. Classification (GTDB taxonomy): domain Bacteria; phylum Verrucomicrobiota; class Verrucomicrobiia; order Opitutales; family Opitutaceae; genus Cephaloticoccus. The sequence continues at coordinate 2,579 of JADLBI010000143.1, read as the reverse complement.
TCAATTTTTGAAAGCGCCGCGCCAGCTCGGCGTGGTTGAGCTCGATGTAGGTGGGCCGTCCCGCCGGGCTGGTCAGCGGGTGGCTGGTGGCGAAAAGCTGCGCCAAAAGGCCGCGCGCCTCCGCCTCCGATTCGGCGGGCGCGACGCGCACGGCTTTAGCCGCGGCTAGCCGGGCCAATTCGTCGCGCGCGAGATCCTCGTTATGCCCGGGCATCCGACCCTCGCGAAGCAAGCCGATGAAATCGCGCGCGAACGGCTCGGCGTCGGCCGGCTCCATCCAAGCCGGCACGGCTTCGATGCGAAAAAAATTGCGGCCGAATTCGCTCACCTCGAAACCGTGGGCGTTCAAAAAATCCAACCGGTCAAGCAGCAGAGCCGTCGCGATCGGGTCGAGTTCCAGCGGCACCGGCAGCAACAGGCGTTGGCTCGGCACCGCGCCACGCGTGAACTGCTCCTGCAATCGCTCGAACCAAACGCGTTCGTGCGCGGCACGGCGGTCGAGCAACACCAACCCGGCCGCGCTCTCAAACATCGCGTAATCGCCGTGCGCCGAGCCGAGAAACCGCCACGCCGGGCCCACCGGCGGCGGCACGGCGGGCATCCACGCCGATGAGGTTGTATCGGGCGCAGGCGGGCGGGGCGCGATGGGCTGCGCCGCAATCGGCGCAGGGCGTGGTGGCGGCGGGAAGACAATGGGCGCGGGACGGAGCGGAGTTAAAACCGCTCCGACGGCCGGGCGCGGCAAAACCGGCGCGGAGGAGGGCGGCGGGACCTGAGCAGAGGGGGCCGGTGTCGATGCGGTCACATGCAGGCTGCGCAGTTTTTCCAGCACGTGGCGGATTACAAAAGCGCGTACCGTCGGCTCGCTGCGAAAGCGCACTTCGCGTTTCGCGGGGTGCACGTTGACATCCACCTCCTCAGGCGGGCATTCGAAAAACAAAAATGCCAGCGGGTAGCGGCCTTTGGGCAGCGACTCGTGGTAGCTCTCGATCAGCGCGTAGTTGAGCGTGCGGTTGTCCACCGGGCGCTGGTTGACGAAGATCACCATCTCATGCCTTGTGGACCGCCCCACTCCGGGGCGGCCAATCAGCCCGCTGAGTTTCATGCCCGCCTCGCTTGCCTCAATTGGCACCAATACATCGGCGGTCTGACGCCCAAAAATTTCCGCCACCCGATCCACGAGGGTCGAGCATTCGGGCGATTTAAAAACCACGCGGCCGTTTTCGATCAGCGTGAAGGCGGCCTGCGGACTCGCGAGCGCGTAAAAGCGCACGCACTGGATAATGTGCGCGGCCTCGGTCTGGTCGGTTTTGAGAAACTTGCGCCGCGCCGGCACCGCGTTAAACAGGTGCGTGACGGTGATACGCGTGCCCACAGGCCGGCCGCAGTCGCGCACATGCACGAGCTTGCCGCCGTTAACCAACACCTCGGTGCCCGCGTCACGGCCGAGCTCGCGCGATTGCAATTCGAAGCGCGACACGCTCGCGATCGACGGCAGCGCCTCGCCGCGAAAACCGTAGCTCGCCAGCCGATCGAGGTCGGCCGCCTCGGCGATTTTGCTCGTGGCGTGGCGCTCGAGCGCGAGTAGGGCGTCGTCCTGCCCCATGCCGTGGCCGTTGTCCTCGACGCGCATGAGCGAGCGCCCGCCGTGGCTGAACTCGACCTCAATGCGGGTGGCCCCGGCGTCGAGCGCGTTTTCCACCAGTTCCTTGATCACGGCGGCCGGGCGCTCGATCACTTCGCCGGCGGCGATTTGATTCGCGACGCGGTCTGGTAAAATGCGGACTCTGGCCATCGGTAAACGCGGGCGGCGGCTCCGTGGATGCGCCTAGCCCAGCAGCCTCCGCCAGCGCGCAAATTGCTTTTTTAGTTGCGCCGGGCCGGGCATACCAGTGCCGCGGCGTTTTTGCAGCGCACGCGTCAGGTCAAACACATCCGCCCAATCCGTATCGAAAGCCGGATGCAGCTTCATGACTTCCTCGGTCGGCAGTTGGTTAAGCCGCACGGCGTTTTTCTCGGCCAGTCGCACGACCGCGCCGACCGCATGATGCGCCTCGCGAAACGGCACACCGCGCTCGACCAAATAATCCGCCAGATCGGTCGCCAGCAACGCGGGGTCGGACACTGCCTCGGCGCATGCCGCGCGGTTGATTGTCATGCCGCTGATGGTGCCGGCGAACACGTCGGCGCAGAGCGCGGTCTGGTCGAAGCTGTCAAATACCGGCGGCTTGTCCTCCTGCAAATCGCGGTTGTAAGTCAGCGGCAACCCCTTTGCGAGGGTCAGCAGCGTGTGGAGGTTGCCTTGCAGTCGCGCGGATTTACCGCGCAGCAGCTCGCACGAATCGGGATTCTTTTTCTGCGGCATCAGGGACGAGCCGGTGCAAAACGCGTCGGGCAGATCCACGAACTTAAACTCCGCGCTCATCCACAAAATCAAATCCTCGGCCATGCGGGAGAAATGCACACCGACGAGCGCGCAGGCCGAAGCGAACTCCACGAATAGGTCCCGATCGGCCACCGTGTCCATCGAGTTTTGCGTGACTTGCGGTCGGCCTTTCGCGTCCACAAAGCCTAGCAGT
>JADLBI010000142.1 GCA_020847775.1 Opitutaceae bacterium | reverse complement strand
TGTCAGTTGGCATGCGGGCCTGTCGGCGGAGCGTCCGCGGGGCGGGCGTTGCCGAGCAGGGTGGAGAGTTCAAAATCGATGACGCAGAAGCGGCCGTCCGCGATGCGGTAGGTGATGTTGCGAGGGTAGGGGTCGTCGTGCCGCACTCCGAATTGTTCCAGTTCGGCAAAAAGCGACTTGAGCTTGTCGTCGCTGATGTGGTCCACACGCGTGCCGCAGCTGGTGGTCACAATCTGCAATTTATCCGCATCGCTATCGAGGAGCCGGGGCACGAAATCGCAGCCTTTGGCCTCCAAATGTCGGAGGATCCGCACCTCATTGGCAAAGCGTTCGGCCGCCTCGTGGCCACGGAAGGTCTTATGCACCGTACCGTCATAGCCGATGTGGACGTGGGCGCGATTCGTGTCCTTGACGTCAGGCATGGCGGGTTAATCTGTGCGCGGCGGGCATGGCGTCGGTGAACAAAAAACACCGTGTTGCTGATTGAAAGGCAATAAGTTGAAACTTCAGTGCTGGTTGATTGACGGGGATCGTAAATTCTCAGGGGGTTGGCATGGAGGCTGCTCAATTATGACTTGATTTTACTGCTCACGTCCGGCTTGTGCCCAAGCGCAATTGAATGTGACTGTTTATCCCACCTCTGTTTCATATTCTCAACTAACGACTATGGCCAAATACAAACTCGAATACATCTGGTTGGACGGCTACACGCCGCTCGCCAACATGCGCAGCAAGACCCAGATTAAGGAATTTGCCAGCTTCCCGAAGCTAGCCGACCTGCCGTTCTGGGGCTTCGATGGCAGCTCGACCAAGCAGGCCGAGGGCCGCAGCTCGGACTGTGTGCTTCGCCCTGTTGCATGCTTTCCGGATAGCACCCGCAAGAACGGCGTGCTCGTGATGTGCGATGTCATGATGCCTGACGGCAAGACCCCGCATCCGTCCAATACTCGCGCCACTATTCCGGACGACGATGGCGCTTGGTTTGGTTTCGAGCAGGAATATTTCTTCTTCAAGGATGGCGCGCCGCTTGGCTTCCCGCGTGGAGGTTTCCCTGAGCCGCAAGGCCCGTATTACACTGGCGTCGGTTACAAGAACGTCGGCTGCATCGCCCGCGAGATCGTCGAGAAGCACATCGATATCTGCTTGGACGCCGGCATCAACCTCGAGGGCATCAACGCCGAGGTCGCCAAGGGCCAGTGGGAGTTCCAGATATTCGGCAAGGGCTCCAGGAGCGCCGCTGATCAGATGTGGGTCGCCCGCTATCTACTCGCCCGCCTTGGCGAAACCTACGGCGTGGATATCGAGTGGGAGTGCAAGCCGCTGCGTGGCGCCTTCAACGCGCCGCTCGATTGGAACGGCTCCGGTATGCACGCCAATTTCTCGACCACGCACATGCGCGAGAAGGGCGGCAAGGAGCATTTTGAAAAGCTCATGGCGGCGTTCAGCAAGCACATGGACGAGCATATCGCCGTCTATGGTCCGGACAACCACCTGCGCCTGACCGGACTGCATGAGACCCAATCGATCGACAAGTTCACCTACGGCATCGCCGACCGCGGCTCCTCGATCCGCATCCCGCACAGCTTCGTCAACGCGGGCTACAAGGGCTACCTCGAGGATCGCCGTCCGAACTCCGCCGCCGATCCGTATCTGGTCGCGGGCCGCATCCTCAAGACGATCCTGACAGTGCCGACCACGTAAGGTGGTTGTTTTGCGCGCGTTTTCGACGCCACCCCATCGCGGGGTGGCGTTTTCTTTGTGGGAATTTTGTCGCGCGGGTCGGGTCGGGTAGATTGAAGAACGCCGTGGATTCGCACCCCGATACCCTGAGAGAACGCAGCGATGGATGGGAATGGCTGCTCGCCCTTCTGCTTGGCGGCAATTTGGTCTGGACCACGCTCTGTCTGGGTGGCTACCGCCCGGAAACCATGCTGGTGACGAGCTTGCTTACGGCGACGGCTGTGGTGGTGCACTTACTGGCGATGGCAGCCCGGCGTCGCGTGGTGTGCGGTCATTGGGTCGGCTGGCTGTTCACGCCTTTTGGGGTCTATGCCTTGGGCAATGTGCTTTGGCTGACACCAGTGCCATGGCTGGGTTGGCACGACTGGATGTTTTGGGCCAACGCGTACGGCGTATTTTGGGTGGTGCTCAATGGCGTGCGCGCTCGGAGCGTCCAGGTCGCGCTGTTGGGCTGCGTGGGCGGGCTGGTCGTGGTAGCGACGATCATGGCCTGTTACCAGCGGTTTGTCCGGCCGGAATGGCTGATGCTCGGCCGGGAGCAGTCGGAGCAGTTTCTTTCGCGCTCCAGCGGACCCTTCGGCATCCCCAACAGTCTAGCCGCGTTTTACCTGCTGGTGCTCCCGGTACTGCTGGGGCTGGTGGTTCGTCGCGGGGCCAGTCTCGCGCAACGAATAGTGTTCGGCACCATCGCGCTTGGCGCGATGTACGGGCTCTTCTTGACAGTGAGTCGCGGAGGTTGGCTGGCGCTTGCGATCGCTTTATCGCTTTGGCCATTGGTGGCCGGCATCGGGAATTGGCGTCGTCGGGTTGCCGCGGTGGGCGTGATCTCGCTTTTGCTGTTGGTGCTGGGGGGGGGACTCTATGCCACTAACGCCGGGGTGCGATCGCGATTTGACGCCATGCGCGCTGCATCGGGCGAATGGACCCGGGTGCTCATGTGGCGCGGTGCTTGGCAGTTATTCAAAGACGCGCCGTGGACGGGAACCGGTGCCGGAAGCTACAATGTGCTGTTTGAAAAGGTTCGGCCCGAAAATTATCAGATGGAACCGCGCTGGGCGCATAACGACTACCTTAACACGTTGAGCGATTACGGCCTCGTTGGGTTTGGCCTGCTGTTTGGCGTAGGCGCGGTCCTCACAGTATGCGGATTGTCACGAAAGAAGCTGACGGAGCGCGCGCGAAGTGGCGCGGTGCATCCGATCGACTCGCCGTGGATTAGTAGTGCGCTGGGGATTGGGCTGCTCGCGTTTATGCTGCAGCTGGTGGTGGATTTTCATTTCAAGATCCCTGCCTTGGGGATGCTATTCGCATTGAGCGCGGCCCTGCTGGTGCAACGCATCTGGCCGCGGCCGGTGAGCCCTTCGCCGCAGGCGCGATGGATGGGAGTTCTGGCCGCCACAATCGTATCCGTCTTGGTGGTGGGCTGGGTTTATCCGCACTACCGCGCCGAGGCGTTGCGCTATGGCACCCGGCAGGCGTTGGGCAAGCTCTGGCAATATGAACCTACGGACGCGGTGTATCGGGACACACTGGTTCGCGCCCGCGCGGATTTGGCCCGGGCCTGTACGATTGATCCTGCAAATCCACAAGCTTGGACCGACCGGGCGATGGCGGAATCGTTGTGGTCGCATGTTGTGCCGGAGAAATCGGTGGAGTTGGGCGCGACCGGCGAAGCTTATGCGAACCATGCGCTCGCACTCACCCGCGTAAACGCCGAGTTTTGGGTGCGGCGTGCGGTCGCGCGCGACATGCAAGGTGATTGGACCGGGGCAAGCGAGGACATGGCCGAAGCTCTGCGCCTGGCACCGGCCAACGCGCAGGTGTGGTTCTACCAAGCACACCATCTCAGCCTGCAAACCTTCACGAAGTCTCTTGCGCTGGCGGCTTTCGATTACTGCTTGCGACTTGACCCCGGGAATGTCCCGGCTCAACGTTTACGCCATAAATTGGCAACAAGCCAGTAGTGCTTTAATCCCCGTCACCATGCGCATAAAGCTTTTCTCATTGTTCCTGAATTTCGCTTTCGTCGCCTGCGCGTTAATTCCCGTCCACGGACAAGAAGCAGCCGCCCGGGCCCCCGGCGTGATCAAGGTCGCGAAGGTGACCGGAGAGGTCACTGCGGTGAAGGACGGCAAGACGATCACCTTGGCCACGGGTGCGGAGATAGCCCAAGGCTATGTGGTCAACACCGCTCATAACGCCAGCGCGGTGCTGGCTTTTTCCAACGGCGCCACGATCAACCTCGCCCAAGATTCCTCACTTTCGATTGATGAGTTTCTGCAGGATCCGTTTGCCGACGAAGTTTCCCTAGCAAGCATGACTGCGGAGCCCTCGGTTTCGACGACGAAGCTCAATCTGAGCCGCGGTGAACTCGTCGGCAATGTGAAGAAACTAAACGCCGACGCGGGCTCCTCCTTTACTGTGCAGACTCCGGTCGGTGCCGCCGGTATCCGAGGCACCACCTTCCGCATCGTGTTTCGTCCCGATGGCACCGGCAAAGCCTTTTTCTCACTGACCACGGTGGAAGGCAACGTGGTGCTCGCTTCTGGCACGGTCAATATGCCCAGCCAAGTTGCGGTCTCGGATAATCGTGAGGTCGCGGTGCAAATCGAGGTGACCACCGATCCCACAACCGGCATTTCCACCGTGACAGCTGGCCCATCCTCGCCGGTGATTGTAACGATTCCTCCACCGACAACCCTAGCGCAGGTGGTCACCGCTGTGCAGCAGACGGTGCAGGCCGTGGCCAACGTCGTGTTTACTACGCCGGCTCCGACAAATACTGGCGGCACTGGTGGCACCACCGGCACATCCACGGGTACCGGTTCGGAGGGTGAGACGCCCCCCACGACTCCTCCGCCGCCACCCGCTCCA
>JADLBI010000141.1 GCA_020847775.1 Opitutaceae bacterium | reverse complement strand
GTCGCTGGCGGTGACGGCGCGCAACTTCGGTGTGGAGCCAGCTATGGCGGCCGAAAAACTCGCGGCGATTTTGGAGAAGCTTCGACCGGTGCGGAACCAACGTCCGCGACCGCATCTTGACGATAAGATTATCACGGCGTGGAACGGATTGATGATCTCGGCCTTGGCGCGCGCGGCCGTGTCGCCGGCAGTTTGTTTGCAGGGGTTCGCGAAGACTTATCGCGGCGCGGCCGTGCGCGCGGCGGAGTTTGTGCGGGCGGAACTGTATGACGAGGATCGTGGTGTGCTCTATCGCAACTACCGCGAAGGCCGGGGCGCGAACGAGGCGTTTGCGGAGGATTACGCGTATTTTATCGCGGGCCTGCTGGATCTTTATGAAGCGACGTTCGACGATCGCTGGCTGCAATGGGCGGATCGTTTGCAGCAGACGATGGACGAACGGTTTCTCGATGGGCAAGTCGGCGGGTATTTCAATTCGGCGGCGGACGATGCCAGCATCGTGCTTCGCTTGAAGGAAGATTACGACGGGGCGGAGCCGGCGCCGGGTTCCGTGGCGGCGGCGAATTTGCTACGACTGGCCGCGATCACCCACGATGAAACCCGGCGCGCGCGCGGCCGCGGGGTGATCACGGCGGCGCAGGCGGTTTGGGCGCAGTCACCGCAGGCGTTGCCGGAAATGCTGTGCGCGCTGGAGCGCGCGCTGGCCGATCCACCGCAGGTTGTTTTGGTGGGCGACCCCTGCGCGAAGGACTTTCAGGCTCTGGTGCCGGTTTGCCATGAGCGCATCGGCCCGCGGCGCGCCTTGCTGGCCGTGAATCCAGCGGGAGGGGTGGGTAACTGGCTGCGCGAGCGCGCGCCTTGGCTGGCGAACATGGCAACTGTGGATGGCCACGCGGCGGCCTATGTCTGTGAAGATTTTACCTGTCAGGCGCCGGTCGTAGTTGCGGCAGAGCTCAGGAAGCGGTTGTATCCCACGGTCAACACACCCGCCTGAACCACTAATCCCACGATGCAGCCCACCCCGTATAAAGTTCTCGCTGTGGAAGACGACGCCGTGGCGCGCCGCGTGCTGGTCCAAGCGCTGACCAAGCTCGGCCATGAAGTGATAGCCGCGGCCGATGGCGAGGAGGCTTGGCAGTTGTTGCAAGCGGAGCCGATCCGGCTCGTGGTGAGCGATTGGATGATGCCCGGCTTGGACGGGTTGGAGCTTTGCCGCCGCATCCGCGAGCGCCCGCGCGAGGACTACGTGTATTTCATTTTGCTCACCGGCGTGGACGCGACGGAGCAGAACCAGCGCGAGGCGGCCGACGCTGGCGTGGACGACTTTTTGACGAAGCCGCTCAAGTTCAACGAGCTTTGGATGCGGTTGCGCGTCGCCGGGCGCATCCTGGGTTACACCCGGCAAGTGCGGCAGTTGGAGGAGCTGATGCCGATCTGCTCCTACTGCAAAAAAATCCGCGACGACCAAAACTACTGGCAGCAAATCGAGGGCTATATCAATGAGCGCACGGGCAGCGAGTTCAGCCACTCGGTCTGCCCCGACTGCTACCAGCGGGTGGTGCTGCCCGAGATCGAAAAGCTCACGAAAGGCCAGCATGGCTGACGAGATTCAACGCTTGCAGGAAAAGGTCGCCTATCTGGAGCGACACGTCGGCGAGCAGGACAAGGCGATGCTCGAAATGGCGACGCAACTCGAGTGGTTGAAGCGCGAGCATGGCGTCCTGCGGGAGCGGCTGGCAGAAACCAAGACGCCCGAGGCGGGGCAACCGGACGAAAAGCCACCGCATTATTGACGCGGGTGGCGGGTGGCGGCTGGTGATACCAGCCCACACCGCGAATTGGGTTTGGCTAGACGTGGTCCAGCGTCATGCTCGCGTCCATGTTCACCCGAAAAATTTCCACCCTAGTTTTAGTCTTGGCCGGCTTGCTCGCACCGGTGCTACGCGGCGGAGTGTCACTCGACTATTATCTGCCCGCGGGCACCGATTATGATCCGAAGGTGCCGGCACCGGAGCAATTTTTCGGTTTCCAGATCGGCGAGTGGCATCTCAACAGCACGCAGATTGTGGACTACCTGCGCGCCGTGGCGGCGGCGGCGCCCGAGCGCGTGAAGCTCGAGGTGATGGGTTACAGCTATGAGCACAAACCGCTCGTGGTGCTCACCATCACCTCTCCTGACAACTTGAAAAATCTGGAGGCCATCCGCCGCGCGCACCTCGCGTTGTCCGATCCCAGCCAAACCGGACCGGTCGATCTCGCCAATATGCCCGTGGTCGTGGACCTGGGCTACAGCATTCATGGCGACGAGCCGAGTGGCGTGAACGCGATGGTGCCGTTTGTCTATCATCTCGCGGCGGCGCGCGGCGAGACCGTCGAGCGCCAGCTGCGCGAGGCCGTGATCTTGATCGAGGCCCAACGCAATCCCGACGGTGGCGACCGCGCGGCGCAGTGGTTTAATCAACACAAATCGCTCGGTGCGCCTTCGGCCGATCCCGATGATCGCGAGCACCGGCAGGCATGGCCCGGCGGTCGCTACAACCACTATTGGTTCGACCCGAACCGCGATTGGCTGCCGCTGGTGCATCCCGAGGCGCGCGCGCGGGCCGAATTGTTTCAAAATTGGCGGCCCAACTTGCTGACCGACCATCACGAGATGAGCTCGTCCACGACGTTTTTCTTCCAGCCCGGTG
>JADLBI010000140.1 GCA_020847775.1 Opitutaceae bacterium | reverse complement strand
GTGGCATGGTGTCGTGGAAGCTTCTGAAAGGATTTGAAACGACGATTCGTAGGGAACCGTCCGCATCGGCGTCAACCCCCGAAGCTGTGATATTTGCCCGCTTGAAACTAAATTAGGCTCCCCTGCCCCCTTCCCGTGCGGCGCTTATGCCGGGTGCCTCAGTGCGGCGACACAGGATTGGAAGGCCGGGGCCCGGGTTTGAAACACTGTGGGCTGCTCAAACGGCCACGGCTCGTCCACACAGCGCCAATCGGGGTGACTCCCCAACAAAGCGGCGGCGGCGGCAAAATACGGCGCGTGATCGGTGCGGAAAAACAGCCGGGCATCCGGCGCGCAGTGCTGGGCGAGTGCGGACAGAAACCCGGCCTGCATGAGCCGGTTCTTGTGATGGCGACGCTTGGGCCACGGATCAGGGAAAAGCACGAAGATCCGATCAAGACGCAGGTTCTCGGGCAGGTTTTCCACCAACATGCGGGCCTCGGCGCGGAGAAACACGACATTGGTCAAGCCTGCGCGGTCGGTCTTGCGCTGGGCGCGTTCCAACCGGTCGCGCATGATGTCGATCGCGAGGCACCGCTCCGCGCGATGCGCCGCGGCGTAAGCCGCCATAAAGTGGCCATGGCCGCAGCCAATTTCCAAGGTGACCGGGCCCGCCCAGTCGCCCGCCTGGGCGGCGAGCTGCGCGCACAAGTCGCTTTCGCGGCTGGCGGCAATGGCTTGAGCTTGTTCGATCGGCATGGCGGCGGCCCGATACGAGCCACGCTTTCGAAGCGGAGACAAGCGCGCAACTCGCCAGGGCGCAATGCGGACGAGCGGGCCGCTCGTTCCTACCCCCGATTGCGCCGACCGCGCAATGTCGTGGTCGGCTATCGTTTATTCACTCGCCGCGCGGCAGCGTAAAACAGAACGTGCTCCCCTGCCCTAGCTGGCTTTCCGCCCAAACGCGGCCGCCGTGTAGCTGCACGATGTGTTTCACAATACTCAGGCCGAGGCCGGTGCCGCCTTTTTCGCGCGAACGACCCTTATCCACACGGTAAAACCGCTCGAAAATGTGTGGCAGATCCTCGGTCGGGATACCCGGACCGTTGTCGCGGATGCTGAGCTCGATCTCTTTTTCGCGCAGTCGCGTGGCGATGTCGATGTGCGAACCGGCGGGCGTGTATTTGAGCGCGTTGTCGAGGAGGTTTTCGAAGACCTGGGTGATCTTAAGTGGATCAATTAGGGCCATCCCCACGGCAGGATCGAGCGAGAGGTTCAGACGGTGCTGGGCGGCGGCCGGACGGCCGCGATAATCATCCAGAATGCCGGTAATCAAGGGGCCGAGCGCGATGGATTCGCGCGTCAGACCCGGGTTAATCGATTCGAGCCGCGAGAGCGTAAGGAGGTCCTCCAATAGAGAGTTAAGGCGCTCCGTGTGCCGCTGGATGATGTGGAGAAATTTGTCGCGATCGGCCACCGGCATCTCACGATGCGCGTCCACCAGCGTTTCGATGTAGCCCTTGATGACGCTGAGCGGCGTGCGCAATTCGTGCGAGACGTTGGCGACGAATTCCTTGCGCACGGACTCAAGTTTGCGCTGGCGCGTGATGTCGTGGAGGACGAAGAGCGCCCACTGATCCTTTTGATTATCGAGCGGTGGGACGAGCGTGCCGGTGACCTCGGCCCAAACCGAATCGTTGCCGCGGGCAAATTCGATGGGCTGGAGGGGCACGGGCCGACCGGCGCGCACGGTTTCGACGAAATCGAGAAAATCCCGGCTGTGCAGCACGAGTTCGAGCCGTGTGCCGAGGATGTTCTTGGCGTCAGGGAAAATCGCCTGCATCGCGTGGTTGGCCAGCAAGACGTGATTGCGATCATCCACGATAAGCACCGCCTCCTGCAGGCTGCCGAGCGTGGCTTCGAGCTGGGCGAGTTGGCTGGTGCGGTATTGCTGCAGGCGGTTGAGTTCCTCCGCAGACGCATTGATCGCCTCACAAAGCCGGCCCCAGTCGGGCCCGAAGCGCGCTGGAGCTGCTTCTTGCAGGAAGCGCTGCCGTTGTCGCAACGCGTGCGTCAAAGCCCGCAAGCCCCGCCGGTGCTGTCGCAACTTGAATAGCGCGACCGCCAGGCAAACCGCCAAAAGCAGGGAGAGTAGCCAGGCCATCAGACGTTGGCGGCCCGCGCTTCGGCCATGCGGTAGCCCACTCCGCGAATGGTTTCGATCCAATCCGCCTGATCGCCGAGCTTTTCGCGTAGGCGGCGGACATGGGTGTCAACCGTGCGCGTTTCGATCTCGGTTTCGTAATTCCAAACGCTGGTCAAGAGCTGCTCCCGCGTTTGCACGCGGCCGCGGCGTTCCAACAGCAGCTGCAATAGTTTAAATTCCGTGGCGGTCAGGTCCACGCGTTCGCCGCGCAGCCGCACCTCGTGCCGCGACAAATCAAGGGCGATGTCTCCGGCCCGCAAAACCCCGCCCTCGGGTTGGGCACTCTCGCCGACGCGCCGCAGGATCGACTGCACGCGCAGCACCAGTTCTTTGGTGCTGAACGGTTTTCCGATGTAGTCGTCGGCCCCGACCTCCAAGCCCTGGATGCGGTCGCTCTCTTCCGCCCTTGCCGTCAAAAAAATAATGGGGATGTTTTTAAGCTCCGGATCGGCGCGGAACAGGCGACAGATTTGGATGCCGTTCAACTCGGGCATCATGACATCCAAAATCACCAGATCTGGTGAAAAACCGCGCGCCACCCCCACGCTTGCGGCGGGATTATTGACCGCCTCGACGGCGAAGCCCTTGGCTTTGAGGTTATAGGCGAGCAGCGTGGTGACGTCGGCTTCGTCGTCGATCACTAGGATTTTTTTGGGCGCGCTCGTTGTCATGGGGCCGCTTTGGTCGTGTTATTGGATTACCAGCACAGGGGCCGCTTCATCGTGGTGTTTCGTGGGGAGTGGTCGGTGCCCCGCCCTCTTCAACCCAGCCCGATTTGAGGGCCAGATCGTGGCGCACATCCTTGCCCTGCGCGAGGTAGATCATCTCTTCGGCAAGGTTGGTGGCGTGATCGGCGATGCGCTCGACCGACTTGGAAACAAACATGAGATCGATGGCTCGGTTGATTGCGCCGGGATTGTCACGCATGACGCCCATGAGATCGAGGTGGATCAGCTTATTCAGGGCGTCCACTTCGGTGTCGCGACGAATGATGGCCTCGGCTTTGGCGGCATCCCCGTGCAGGAAGCAGTCCAGCGCGTCGCGCAACATCCGCGCAGCCAACCCGGCCATGCGCAGCAGGTCCACGTAGGGCTTGAGCGGCGGTTCGGCGGCCAGGCGCTTGGTGCGCTTGGCAATGCCGGTGGCCTCGTCGCCGACACGCTCAAAATCGTGCGATGCCTTCATCCCCACAATCACAAGCCGTAGATCCGAGGCGACCGGCGCGCGCAGGTTCATGTAGCGAATTGCCTCCTCGTCGATCTGGATTTCCAGGTCGTCGAGCTCATCGTCGCGGGCGATCACCCGATCCGCCAGGCCAATGTCGGCCTCGGCCAGCGCCTTCATCGCGTCTTGCATCTGTGTGATGGCGGTTTCCCCCATCTTGATGAGATGGGTGCGGAAGGTTTCGAGTTCGGCATCAAAAAAGCGTTTCATGCTGAGGAGTTGAGGGGTTGACGGATCAACCAAAGCGACCCGAAACATAGGCTTCGGTCTGGGCGTTGGCGGGGTTCATAAAAATGGTCTGGGTGGCGGCATATTCGACGAGCCGCCCGAGGTAAAAAAAAGCGGTCAGGTCGGAACAGCGCGCCGCCTGCTGCATGTTGTGTGTCACGATGATAATGGTGTAGCGCGCCTTGAGATCGTGGATCAGTTCCTCGACCTTGGAGGTGGAGATCGGATCGAGCGCGGAGCAGGGCTCATCCATCAAAATAACCTCGGGCTCGACCGCGATGGCGCGGGCGATGCAGAGGCGTTGCTGCTGGCCGCCGGATAAGCCCAGGCCGGAGGTGTGCAGGCGATCTTTCACCTCGTCCCAAAGCGCGGCGCCGCGCAGCGATTTCTCAACGACCTCATCGAGGCGGGATTTGCTCCGCACGCCTTGCAGGCGCAATCCGTAGGTGATGTTTTCGTAAATGGATTTGGGGAAAGGATTGGACTTCTGAAACACCATGCCCACGCGCTTGCGCAACTCGATGACATCGACCCCGGGGCCGTAAATGTCGGTGTCGCGGATGCGAATCTGCCCGCCCTTGACCGCCGCGCCCTCAATGAGGTCGTTCATGCGATTAAGGCAGCGCAACAGGGTGGACTTGCCGCAGCCCGATGGGCCGATGAACGCGGTGACCTTCCGCTCCTCGATTTTTAAATCGATGTCGAAAAGCGCCTGATGGTCGCCATAGAAAAAATCAACATGGTCGATGTTAATCAGCGTGCGACCGGCCGGCGCCGGCCGGACCGACACGGGCGCGGTGCGGGTGGCGGCTTGGTCCATGCTGCTGGGCGGGCGTTTGTCCATGATAGGTTCGGTGGTCACCATTTGTAACGGTTGCGGAGATGATTGCGCAGCACGATGGAGGTCGCGGCGATGAGGGCGACAATCAGCAGGAAAACCAAGGCGGTGCCGTATTGCACGCGCTCGGTGTATTCGTTCTGCGGGATTTTCGAGCTGACGACGTAAATGTGGTAAGGCAGGGCCATCACGCCCTGAAAGAAGAAGTCGCCGATCTTCTCCACGTCCCAAGGCATCTTGTCGCGCACAACATAAGCGGCGGTAAACATGATCGGTGCGGTCTCGCCGGCCACGCGGGCGATGCCGAGAATTGATGAGGTCAAAATACCCGGCAGCGCATAAGGCAGCACGTTTTTGCGGATGGTCTGCCACTTGGTGGCACCGAGTGCGAGTGAGCCCTCGCGAAAACCCTTGGGCACCGCCTTGAGCGACTCCTCCGACGCCGTGATCACCACGGGCAGCACCATGAACGCCAGCGTGAACCAACCGGCCAGGAGCGACACATTCCAGCCGAAGAACATCACGAACAGGCCGAACCCAAACAGGCCAAACACGATCGAGGGCACGCCCGCGAG
>JADLBI010000139.1 GCA_020847775.1 Opitutaceae bacterium | reverse complement strand
GCAGTGTTGAGCAGACAAAGCCCGCAGCTTTTCCCGCGCGTATTACAGCAACCGCCGTTTCGCCGCGGACGGACTGAGCACATGGACGCCATGGCACTCCGCGGGCGCAAAGTCGCGGGGATTGAGTGTAACGAGAACTTTCTCCGAGGTGGCGAGGGCGGCGGCGACAAAGGGCAGGTCGTCGGGGTCGGGCCAGTCGTCATCGGGAACCGGGACGGATGTGACTGGGATGCCTGAACTACGCAGCTTCATCAGGAAGGCGATGCGGTCTTGGGCGGTAACCCCGGGGGCCAGCTCGGGGCGGGCCAGCACCTCGGCGTACTCGGCCAGCATGTCTTGATTGTAGGCGAGACGCAGGCGGTCGTTGAAAATCGCCGCGACCAAATCGCCTGCCGCGCCATGCGGGGAAAGCAGACCGGAAACGACAACGCTGGTGTCGAGAACGAGCCCGCTCATGCGCTGGCGCGGCGCTCACGCCGGGAGCGTTTGATCAGGGCGGTGATTTCGCGGGGCGTCATTTTATCGAGGCCGGTTTCCTTGGCGCGAGCTTGCACCCGGTGCAGGGCGGTGAGGGCCATGCTGTCAATGGCGAGCTTTTCCAGCTCGCGCGCGAGACCGGACACGGGTTCGGCTGTGACGGCTGTTTCCGCGCTGGCGAGGAGGAATCGTGAAACCTTCTGGCCACGTTTTTTAGCGGCGGCCCGGATAGCGCGGACAACAGGGGCGGGAGCGTGGAAGGATAGCGTGGGCATAAATCTATAGGTTTCTAGAGAGTGGAGGATTGTCAATCCGTTGCAGAGCGTAGTCGATGCTGATTGTGGCGTAGACAAGGTCCAACCGCGTCTGTCAACTGCTCACCATGATCCTCGAAGTCGCTTTGCTTGATGTGAAACCGGGTTTGGAGTCGGCGTTTGAAAACGATTTCGACCTGGCGACGGCGCACCTCGCCGGGGCCGAGGGGTATCTCTCGCACGAACTACAACGGTGCGTGGAAAACCCGAATCGTTATATCCTGCTGGTGCCGTGGTGATTGAGGATTCTCCCAATGGTGCGCTTGCCGCTTATCGTACAGGTATTTTTTGCGTTACGGTGCCTAACGTCATCACACGTTTGCTTAAATTTGAACATGGTAATCTGAAGGTGAAATCGCTTGCAGAGATAACACTCGACCAGATTTGTGATGCCCATCGACGGCATCAGCTTGCACGGGCAAAGGCCCTATCTGGTGCCAAAGAATGATGATCAAAACCATGCGCAAAGCGGTTCTCTTTGATTTGGAAGACACATTTTTGATCATCAGCACAATCGGCGGTCGGCGTTAGACCAAAGCGCGGGGCAGCCCAAAGGGGTGTCCCGTTTTGCCTCCAATGAGGCCTGCACGGCATGGACGGCGACCTTGAACCGTCACGCGAAGTAAGCTGCAAGCGAAGGCCAGCCAGTTTCTGTCCTTCGATGCCCGGAAACTCACCCTGGCTCGGGCCGCCGGTCTGCCATAAGCTCTCGACATTATCTCCGAAGGCATCCGCAATAGGCCTATCATGGCGGCGCTGGCGGCTTTCCCACTTTGCAACACTTGGAGATGAAGATGCCGCATTGGCGCGAACTTGAGGAAACGACCTTCGCTTGCTGGCCGGCGCGGGAGCAAGTAGAGCGGCATGGCTGGGTATTGCGGGCCTCTGAAGGCTACACCAAGCGGGCGAATTCCGCCAATGTGTTGGTGGCGCGGAAGGAAAACGCGGCCGCAATGATCACCGAATGCCAAATTTTTTTCGAACACCGTTCGCTGCGTCCGGTTTTCCGCCTGTTATCGGTGGTGGATAATTCGGTGCTGGATGCGGAGTTGGCGGGATTGGGCTTTGCCAAGGTCGAACCGTCATTGGTGATGACGAGAAAGTTGGCTCCAGCGGACGAGCGTGCGCCCGCCGTGTCCATTGGAACTGACGAATGGATGGGAGCCTATGGTGCCATTTCGACCGACCCGAACGATCCCGCGCATCTCAAGCACCGCGCCATATTGGATCGCCTGCCGCCGGATCGTTTGTTTCTGGTGCTACGAGAAGAGGATATTCCTGTGGCCTGCGGGATTGGCGTGATGCGCGGGAATATCGTGTCGCTGCTGGACATATTGGTTTGCCCCGAGTGGCGCGGTCGGGGCTTGGGGTTGATGGTGGTGAATACCATCCTGACATGGGCGGCGGCCCGCAGTGCCGAGTGGGCCATGCTGCAGGTGGTGGAAAACAACACCCCGGCGCGGCGATTATATGTGGGCGCGGGATTTGAGCCGACCTACGGCTATTATTATCGGGTGTAACACCGTCATGAACCTCGGATTTCTGGCATCGCATCGCGGGTCGAATATGCAAGCGGTGGTGGCGGCGTGCCGGGCGGGAGCCTTGGCGGCGAACCCGGTGGTGCTCATTTGCAATAATCGTTCGGCTGAGGCGCTTGCCCGCGCGGAAGCGCAGGGTGTGACGGCGGTGGTTTTGAATGCGGCCACCCATCCGGATCCCGATATGCTGGACAGTGCCATGCTGGAAATACTGCAGCGCCATGGCTGCGACGTGATCGTGCTGGCCGGTTTCATGAAGAAGATCGGGCCGCGGGTGCTTGCGGCATATGCCGACCGCATCATCAACATCCATCCCTCGTTGTTACCGAAACATGGTGGGCGGGGTATGTATGGCCGCGCGGTGCATGAGGCGGTTTTGACGGCGGGCGACCATGTGACGGGTGTCACAGTCCATCTCGTGAATGCGGAATATGACGAGGGGCGGATTCTGGCACAGGGCGAAGTGCCGGTGCGGCCGGGAGACACGGTGGACGCACTGGCCGCGCGCGTATTGGCGCAGGAGCACGCGTTTTTGGTGGGAACGCTGCAAAGGATTGCTGACGGGCGGCTGAAAATCGGCTGACTGGCGCGTGATCCTGACGCCGAACAAGGCGGTGCCGCGCGAGTGGTTCGGCGATTTGGCGGGCAAGGCGGTGCTGGGGCTCGCCTCGGGTGGCGGGCAGCAGGTGCCGATTTTGGCGGCGGCCGGGGCGATGGTGACGAGCTTTGACAACTCTGGCGCGCAACTGGCGCTCGACCGCATGGTGGCGGAGCGCGAGGGGCTGGCGGTGCGCACCGTGCAAGGCGACATGACGGACTTGTCGGTTTTTGCCGACGCGAGCTTCGACCTGATCTTCCATCCGGTCTCGAACGTTATTGTGCCCGATGTGAATCCGGTGTGGCGCGAGTGTGCCCGGGTGTTGAAACCCGGCGGTCGCCTGCTGGCGGGGGTCATGAATCCCGCGCATTTTTGGTTCGACCACGACGAAGCCGAGCAGACGGGGCAACTGGTGGTGAAATACCGGCTGCCGTATGCGGATGTCACGAGTCTGCCAGCGGACGAACTCAAGGCCCGCATCACACGCGGCGAGCTTTTCGAATACAGTCACAGTCTGGACGACCAAATCGGCGGGCAACTGAAGGCGGGCTTCGCAATCACGGGATTCTATGAGGACGACTGGAGCGACGGGGCGACACCATTGACTCGATACGGCCCGATGTATCTCGCGACGCTGGCGCGTCGTGTGGAGTAGCGCAGGCTTCCAGCCTGCTTCGGCGGGGAATGCAGGCTTGGAAGCCTGCGCTACGCGCTGGATCATACCCGAAGTTTGCCGCGGGCTTTGCGGTATGCGGTCACGCTGGGAGGCGGTGGCTGTTCAATCGCCGCAATTAGCGGAGAGCTTCGCCGCAATTGCCGGGCTACGCCGGGGGCTATTGGCAGCACACGGACGGACGTTCGTGAGAAGGGCATTGGCGGTTGTTTAATGATTTTCCAAGCAGAAATGGCGGCTGCGGCCGCGGGGGAGCGAAGGTGTTTTACGGCGAACATGGCGCCTTCAATTAATGGTCCTGCGGGCGGGAAACCCGTGGTCTCGCAGTGAGGGCTTGTGCGGATGGCTTGGGGCTCTTCAACATCGGCGGATGCCCCGATGTCTCCCCGCTGTTGGCACCCTGCTATTCATGGCTGGCTTGGCTCCGTGGTTGAGCGCGGAGCCCTCGGCCTCGGACTGGCAAACGGTCTGGTCTTATGCGGCGAATAATCAGCCACTGGAAGCTAAGGCCATGCTGGGGGAGATGACGGCGGGCGAAAGCCGAACACGCGAATTGGCCGAGGCGATATTGGCATTGGCGCGGACGCCGTTGGCGGAAGGGGATTGGCATAAACTCGAACCGAGATTCGCGCATCTGGCGGCGGGCGATGACGACGTGGCGGCGCAGGCGCAATACTTGCAGGCGCGGATGCATCAGGTGCAAAAGGCCGTGCCCGATTATGCGCGGGCGGACGCGCTTTTTGCCGAACTGGCGCGACGTTGGCCGGAGAGTCATTGGACACAGTTGAGTTATGTGAAGCTTGCCTTGGTGGCGCTTTATAGTGGCGACGGGGCGGTGCACAAACGAATGAGCACGGCGGAATCACTGCTGGCAAAAATCACCGAGCCGCCGTTGCGGCGCGATTTGCAACTCCAGTTGGGATGGGCGGCTTTGGAATACGAATTGCCGCTGACGGAAGTGCTGCCGCATTTGATCGCGGCGGACGAGGTGAGCGGCTTGTTGGGTATCACCCCGGAGGATCTCGTGATACAGATTGGTGAACTTTCCTTGCGTGCTGGTGATGCGGCCCGGGCGAAACGTTACTTCGAACGATTCCTGCGGGACTATCCCTCCAATCCGAAATGTTTCAATGTCACGCAGCGCTTGGTGGACGCCAACCACGCGTTGGTCCGAAAGGCGGCGCCATGAATTCGCGGGTGCGCCGGTGGTGGGGCTGGCTGCTATTTGCCGCCGCCTATGTTTTCGCGGTTTACTGGGTGTTTACCCGTTCCACGCCGCTCGGTGGGCAACGCGAGGTCACCATTCGTTTCGCCCATTGGCAAATCGAGTTGGGGCCGCCCGAGGGACTCGACGCGGTGATCAAACGTTACGAGGAGCTCAATCCGCGCGTGCGGGTCAAACAGATCAAGGTGCCCAGTGCCGTCTATATCCAGTGGATGCGGACCAACTTCGCGGGCGACAGCGCGCCTGACCTGGTGGAATACGGTTCGTGGTTGCCCGGCTTGGCTGATTTGCCGGTGCGGTATTTTGAGCCTTTGACGAACGAGTTGCTAGAGCCGAATCCCTACAACCGCGGGACTCCGCTAGAGGGAGTGCCTTGGCTGAAAACCTTTGCCGACGAATTGCTCGACCAACGCATGTATTCGCCCGAACCGGGCCAATACTACGCGGTCACGCTCACGCGTGGTTCGTATCGGTTGTTTACCAACCGCAAGTTGTATCAGGGGATCACCGGCTCGACGGAGCCGCCGAAGGATTTCGCGGCCCTGCGCCGCGTTTTCGAACAGACTGCGGATTATGCGCGGCGGCGTGATCGGCCGCTGTTTCCTTTCGCCGGGAGCAACGACAACGCGATTTGGCTGATGGGCTTTTATATGAACGGGGTGATGAGCAAGTATTCGCTCGGGCTGGATCGCACCGGCATTCTGTCGCTCAACAGTCGCCAAGTGTTGTGGGATTATTAGCGCGGCGCGTGGAGGTATGAGGATCCCGCGGTCAAAGCCGGACTGACGTTGTTGTCGGAGTTGGACGCGCAGATGAAGCCCGGCTACCTGCAGTTCCAGCGCGACGAGGCCGTGCGCCAATTCTTGCAGGGCGACGCGCTTTTCCTGTTTGCCGGCACGTGGGAGGCGACGACGTTGCGGCGCTTGGCGGATTTTCCGGTGGACGCGCTGCGTTGCCCGCAACCGACCAAGGACGACCCGGTGATCGGTAGCTACATGGGTGGGCGTTTCGCGGATGGCAACGACATCACCGGCTTCGGTTTTTACCTCAACAAGCGCAGCCCACACCAGAAGGAGGCGGTGGATTTCCTGCGTTTTCTGACGAGCTACGAAGGCAACAAGATTTTCACCGACCATAGTGGCTGGTTGCCGAGCGTGCGCACGGTGCCGGTGCCGTCCGACATTCAAAGCTTTCTATCGGAGCCGGATGGTTACTCGTTGTTGGGCGTGAGCACCGGCATCGGCGGCAACACCCTTTCGGTCTTCAAGCGCAACCTCTACTTGCTGCGCGATCCGCAGGGCGGGGTGGAGCAGATGGCGCAGGCGATGGATCGTGAGATGCCGGCGGCGGCGCGGGAAGCGCTTGTGGTCGAGGAACGCACGGCCCGCTGGTCGATGCTCTCGCAAGACATGCGCATAGGAGCGATGCGCCGACTAGAAGCGCTGCGTTCGGACGATACCGTGGTAATGCTGCGTCGCGAACGATTGGAGGCGGCGCAAAACCTAAGCGAGGCGCGCGCACTTTTGATCGCGCGGCAACTGCGGATATTGGATCAGCGCGCAGCGCCGTGATGGCTTTGCGGTCCGCCGCGCGCCGCGGCAGAAAAATTTCATGTGGTAATAGCTTGTCGCCGCAGGCGGGATTTTCACGATTCCCGCGTGCTTGCTTTCACCCATCGCGGTCATTGCCGCGCCAGTTTGCTGGTCGGCGCGCTTTTTCTGGTGGCGAGCGCGGGCGCGTCGCGCGGCATGACGCCCGGGGCGGCGTGGGCCGAGATTTTGGACAGCAAGCCCAAGCGGGTGCTGAAAGCGGCCGACGGCGCGGACGCGCCACGCGAGTCGCGCTTGGCCGAGGGCGCGGCGTGGATGAGTTTGCAACCGTCCACCGATGAAAACCTCGCCCAGGCCGGGCGCATTTTCGCGGAGCTGGCGAAAGGCGATGATGAGATCGCCGCGCAGGCGGGCTATTTGCAGGCGCGCTTGTGGCAGTTGCATCACCTGCAACCGGACTACGAGCGCGCGGCGCAGTTGTATGAGGCGTTGGCCGAAAAACAGCCGGCGAGCCATTGGGCGCAGCTCGGGTTGGTGAAACTCGGGATGCTCAAGCTCTACGCGCTGCCCGGCGTGGAGGACCGCATCGCGGCGGCCGAGGCTGTTTTGGCGCGGTTGGCCGAACCGGAGAGGCAACGCGACTTGCACCTGCAAATCGGCCAAGCCGGCGTGATTCTGAAAGCGCCGCTGGAGCGCATTTTGCCGCATTTGGTGGCGGCGGACAAGATTGGCGGGGTGTCGGGGACGGCGAAGGAGGATCTGGTGGTGCAGATCGGCGAGCTGGCGATGCGCGCCGGGCAGCCGGACCTGGCCGGGGAATATTTCGAGCGTTACCTGCGGGACTATCCGGACAATTTGCGCGCGTATGAGGTGAGGGAGCGCTTGACCGAGGTGAAAAAACAGCGGGCGCATCCGGAGGGGGCCCGATGAAAAAAGCGCGGTTGCCCAAGGGGTTTGGTCTGGCGCTGTTGGCGGCGGCCTACGGGGTATCGCTGTGGTGGGTATTCACCCGCGCCCCGGCACCGGGCGGGCAGCGGCCGGTCACGAGCCGTATCGCGCAGTGGCAGATTGAGAGCGGTCCACCCGCAGGCATCGCGGCGGTGATCAAACGCTACGAGGAGTTGAACCCGCAGGTGAAGGTGGAGCAGCTCATGATCCCGGGCGCGGTTTACAAACAGTGGCTGCGCACCAATCTGGCGGGCGGCACCGCCACGGATATTCTCGAATGGGGCGCATGGCTGGCGGGGCAGAAAGATTTGCCCGCGCGCTATTTTGAACCGTTGACGGCCGAGCTCGCGCAGCCGAACCCCTACAACGCCGGCACCTCCCAGGACGGCATCGCGTGGGAACGCACCTTTCACGACAACCTCATCGGCCCACGGCGCGATTCGCCCGACCCCGGGCAAATTTACGCCGTGACCATCACGGAGGTGAGCATGCGCCTGTTCTGCAACGTCGAACTCTACCGTAAGATTGTGGGCGGGGAGCCGGTTTTCGAAAACTACGATCAGTTCCGTCAGGCGTTGAAACTCATCCGCGATTACGCGCGGCGCGCCCAAAAACCCATCCACGGGCTGGCGGGCAGCCGCGACAACGGCCTGTGGCTCACGCAGAGTGTGTGGGGCGCGCCCTTGCTGGCGTTGAATCACAGCTTCGACGACGCGGGCTATCTCTACCTCTACAACCGGCAGGTGCTCGCGGCGTATTTGGAGGGCCGCTGGAATTTTGAGCAACCCAATGTGCTGGCGGGGCTAAAGCTTGTGCGCGAGCTCTCACTGTCGATGAAGCCCGGCTACCTGCAACTGCGGCGCGATGACGCGATGCTCGAGTTCTTCAGCGGCAACGCGGTGTTCCTTTTCACCGGCACGTGGGATGCGACGACCATCCGCCGCACCGCGCCGTTTGAGATAGAAATCATGCGACTGCCGGCGGTGTTGCGCGATGACCCGGAGGTCGGCGCCTATGTGCGCGGGCCCGGTGGCGAAGGCATGGGCGAGACGGCGATGGCCATGTATCTGAACAACGCCAGCCCGCACAAAAAGGAGGCCGTCGATTTTCTGCGCTTTCTGACCAGCGTGGAAGGCAACCAGATTTTCTCCGAGCACAGCCTTTGGCTGCCCGCGGTCAATGGCGCGAAGATACCCGAGCCGATCCGCAACTTCCGATCCTACCGCCAGGGTTACGCGTTGGGGCAGGCGCCGTATGATCTGATCGGCTCGGAGGTCTCCATGCAGTGGGATCAAAACTACCACCTGCTCTCTGGCGAAAATGGCAGTGTGGAAAAATTCGCCGAGCAACTCGACCGCGTGATGCCGACCGCGATTCGCACCGATCTCGAAAACGAGGCCCGCAACACTCTCATTCTCGTGAAGCCGCAGGACGCGCAGATTGTGGCGCGGGCCCGTCTGGCCCAGGACGCGCCCGATGGCGGCCGCCACCGCGCACGGCAACGTGAGATGGAAATGGGCCAAACCATGTCCGAAGGTTTGGCGTTCCAGATGAAGCTGCAACTGGAGCGAACCAAACCGCCCGCGCCGTGATGCAGGGCGGGATCGCTGATCCCGCTCAAGCGGATGAGCGTGTGAAACGAAAAAGGCGGGGTCAGCGACCCCGCCCCACATTTGAATTTGCGTGTTTAGCAAATCCGGCCGCGCTTGCCGGCTTTGCCGTGGAGCGCGGGATTGTCGCCGATCCAGCGTTCGTCGATTGGCTCGCTGGCGAGTTGATAACGCGTGTCGGTCGAGAGGCGCACCCGGTCGGTGGCGTTATCGAGCGAGGCGTGAATCATGTGCATCGGGAAGGTGAGAAAATCGCCGGGCTGAAAATGCGCGGTGAGCCAGCGGCCACCGAACTTTTCGCGCAGGGACACGCAGTTTTGCGAGAGCCAACCGGGGTGGCTCCAGCCGCCCTCGACCTTGACCTGTTGCACCTCATCGGGGCGGTTCTCGCAATACGAGTCCACGTCAACCTCAAGGTAGTTTTTGATGCGATCGGATTTTTTATGCGAGTCCTCCAGCAGCATGAGCGGGCTTTGCTCGAGCGGCACTTCGGCGTAAGGCACCCAGCAGGTCAGCAGGCGATGCGTGCCGCGGCCCATGTAAACAAGATCGCAGTGCGCCGGCGTGCCGTGACCGCGACCGAGCGAACGCGCCCAGATGTAATCAAAGTGGCGGATCGGTCCGCCGAAGAGACGTTGATAAAAGCCGAGCAGCTCCGGACCGAACACCACGCGCTCAACCTCGCGATTGGGGTTGGCCAGCGACGGCATGAACGTGGGCGCGGAGGCGGTGTTTACCATGCCGTCTGCCAACGG
>JADLBI010000138.1 GCA_020847775.1 Opitutaceae bacterium | reverse complement strand
CCCACAGCTAAGCACAACCACGGCGGTGGGAAAAAGTTTTGTTTATTCGCATTGTTGAGTAAGTAGGACAATCACACCCCAAATGAACCGCCGCCCCACCATCAAGGATATCGCCACCCTGACCGGCGTGCATCACAGCACTGTCTCACTGGCTTTGCGCAACCACCCCAGCATCCCGGAAGCAACCCGCGCCCGCATTCGGGCCGCCGCCCAGAAAATCGGTTACCGGCCGGACCCCATGCTCGCCTCCTTGATGAGCTACCGGCGTTCGCAGCAACCGTCGCAACGGCGGCCCGTGGTCGCCTGGGTCACCAACTTCCCCACCCGCGCACGCTGGCGTCAGACGCGCGTGTTCCTCGACTGCTACAACGCCGCCGTGACGCGCGCCGACCAGCTCGGATTTCGAATTGAAGAATTCTGGTTGCGCGAGGGCGGCATGTCCTCCCACCGGGCCCGGCAGATTCTCGC
This sequence comes from Opitutaceae bacterium, assembly GCA_020847775.1. Classification (GTDB taxonomy): domain Bacteria; phylum Verrucomicrobiota; class Verrucomicrobiia; order Opitutales; family Opitutaceae; genus Cephaloticoccus. Next base: position 8,558 of record JADLBI010000138.1, on the reverse strand, counting down.
CACCCGCAACATCAGCGCTCTGTTGCTGGCGCCCCAGCCGCAACCCGGCATGAAACTCGAACTCGACTGGCCAGCCTACTCCGCCGTCACGCTCGGTTACACCCTCATAGAACCCCGCCTTCACCTCGTCAGCAACCACCAGTTCGTTTCCATGATCCTGCTGTTCCAAAAATTGCAGGAGCTCGGGTATCGGCGCATCGGACTCGCCCTGCCGCTGGATATGGATCTGCGCGTGCATCACGGCTGGCTCGGCGGCTTCCTCGCGGAACAAGTTTCCCAACCACGCACCCAGCGCATCCAACCTTGGATCTTTCAAGACTACTCCCGCAACGCGCTCGCCGTTTGGTTGAAACGCGCCCGGCCGGAGGTGGTCATCACCCCCACCGAGCGCATCTGGGATGACGTGGCGGCCCTCGGTTATCGTGTGCCCGCGGACTTGGGGCTGGCCCACCCTTCCGTCACCGCGCCCGATGGCGGCCGTTCCGGCATCGATGAAAACGCGCGAGAAATCGGCACCGCCGCCATGGACCTGCTGGCCAGCCTGTGGCAGCACAACGATCGCGGCATCCCCGCCGAACCGCGACGCCTGCTGATTGAGGGACGTTGGTTGCCCGGCGCGACCGTGCGCGCGCCGACCTGACCCAGCGCGTCATGCGGGCGTGGTCGGCAATTTTACTCACAAATGTGAACATCAAAGGAGTTTCGTCGCGACCCAATTTGCGGGAATACCCTCCCACCGGCGTTCCCCAACCGTTGCCGCCTTCTCCATTCGACCACTCCACACCCATGTTATCACATCATCGCTTGCAGACCCACCCTATCGTGCTGGCGCTCGCCCTTTGCGCGACCGCCCACCTATCCGCTCAAACCGCGCCCGCCATCTCCACCAACGACAATGAGATCGTCGCGCTTGAGCCCTTCGTCGTCAACGCCCTCACCGACGAACGCGACCGTTCCGTCGAGGCGAAGCGCAACGCCGACAGCATCGGCGACTATCTCTCCACCGACCGCCTCGGCCAGTTTGTTGACACCAACATCGGCGAAGTCGTCGAGCGCCTGCCCGGCGTCTACACCTCCGGCGCCGGCCAAAGCGGCGGCAGCGGCATCTCCATCCGCGGCCTCGGCGGCGGCTTCAACTCCCTGCAACTCGACGGCGCGCGCCTGCCTTCCAACCAAGGCGGCACGCGCGGCGTGTCCATTGACAACATCCCCGCCGAACTCATCGGCGCCATCGAGATATTCAAAGCTCCCACGCCGGAGAAGGAAGCCGACTCCATCGGCGGCGTCGTCAACGTGGAGACCAAGTCCGGCCTCGATCTCAAACGCCGCCTGATCACTGCTCGCGCCTCCCACGGCTGGGACGATTACGGCGACGGCTTTGATTCGCGCGGGTCCTTCACCTACAGCGATCGGCTCAGCGACCGCGTTGGCGTGTTCTTTTCGCTGACCCGGTCGGAAAATGAGCGTCTGCGCGACGAGATCCGCGCCGACCCCGGCGATTATGTCTTCGACCAGTTGGTCACGACCAACCCCGCGCTGCCGCGCATCACCGGCGCGGACGCCACCCGGGTGTTCATGCCCAGCCGCGTGGACTACCGCCGCACCGTGCAGGGTCAGGAAAATACCGGGGCCAATCTCAACCTCGACTTTCAAGCCAGCGACACCTGGCGGTTGAGCCTGCGCACCTTCTTCGCGCAGTTCGATGAGCAACGGCCCCAAATCCGCAATCTCTGGCGCTTCGACCGCTCGACCGGCAACGATCCCAACAACCGCACCTTCCCGCACGCCGAATACGTCTATCTCGACCAATCCACCGGCACCTTCTACTTCGGCAACGAACAGCGCATCCAGCGTCGCGTCGTCGATCAGAACGAAACCGAGAAAATCTCCCGGGTGCAGTTGGCAAGCGTCCATCGCTGGCCGGACGCCACCCTCGATTACTCCGCGAGCTTTGGCCGCTCATCGCGGGACATGGTCAACGACACCTTCATCTTCACGGCGGACGACATGCAATTGTGGGCCAGTGTCCGCGACCTACGCACGCCGTCTTTCGACGTCATCCGGCCCGGCGAATTCTTCTACAACCAAAACGCCAAACCCGACTACCCCGATTTTAACTCCCCCGCGAGCTACGGCCCCGATGACGACGGATTTTTCAGTATCACGGAACGCCGCGCGGAAGTGATCGACGCCAAGGACGAGATCAACACCTACGCGATCAACTATCGGCGGATTCTCACGAACGGCGTCACCATCAAAATGGGCGGCCTGCTGCGCACCCAGACCAAGGACAACCAGCGCGACTTCGTGATCAATTCCGGCTTCGCCTTCAACACCGCCAACACGTCCTTCGCCGCGCAAAACGGTTTCTTCAACGGTCGGCAGGACTTGGGCCTGTATCCCACCTACGCCAGCCTGCGGACCCAGAATCCCGTCGATCCGCGCACTTTCACCGCCGATGTGCTGGGCGGCACGCCGAGCAACGACAACCGGCGCGACAGCACCGTGCAGGACCTCGGCGCGGACGAGGATGTGCTCGGACTCTATGCGCAAGCCTCGCGCGAGTTCGGCCGGTTGACCCTACTCGGCGGCGTTCGCTGGGAGCGCACCGAATCCCGCTACCGCGGCTTCACCGCCGACGTCACCGGCAACCCCGCCATCGACACACCGCGTGCGGTGCAGGGCGACCGCACCTACGACGACCTCTACCCCAGCCTGCACGCCAACTTCAAGTTGACGGAGCGTTCGCTCCTGCGCTTTGCCGTGGGCCGCACGCTCGCCCGGCCAGAGTTCGAGGACTTGACGCCGTCCTCCTACGCCACGCTGGGCACCGATTCCGATACCGGCGCCACCATCGTCAACCTCCAGCGCGGCAACGCCAACCTCAGGCCCACCCAATCGACCAATTTCGATCTCAGTTTCGAGCACTACTTCGCCAACGGGGGCGTGTTCTCAATCGCCGCCTTCCACAAGGAACTCCAAGACTGGATCTACCAATCCGTGCGCGTGGCCACCCCGGGCGACTTCCCGGAATACGCCGCAGTCCCCAATCTCCAAAGCGTGCGCGTCAACTCCTCCTACAATGGCGACACGGCCAAAATCCAAGGCGTCGAGTTGAATCTCGAGAAATCCCTTGGCTGGGGCTTCTCGGCCGGGGCCAACTTCACCACCTTGGAATTCGACGTGAACCGCGCCCAGACCGGCCTCGACCGCGTCCCCGGCCAGACGGACCGCCTGATCCGGGTTTACCTGAACTATGAATCCAGCCGCTTCCTCGCCCGCCTCGGCCTGCGCGATAGCGGCAACATCCTCGATTCGCAGGTTTCGTTCTCGGATCCCAACGCGATCACCTACTTCCGCGGCCAAGGCATGGGCCAAGTGACGACCGACCCGAATGGCAACCCGATCATTAACCTCGGGCTCTACGACGTCGGCGGCACCAGCTTGGAACTGACTGCTGAATACAAGCTCTCCAAGCACCTGCGTCTCTTCGTCCAAGGCAACAATCTCTTGAGCGAGAACCCACAGGCGTATCTTGAGGAACGGCCCCAGTTCGCGGAAAAGAACGAATACCGTTCCTGGCGCGCGATCGTCGGCCTCAAGCTGAGCCTATAGCGTGCCGGACCGTTGATGCCAGCCAAGCACGGGGACATTTACCCCGTGCTTTTTATTGGCGAAGTTTCCAGCCACCGCCGGTATCGGGGGCAAGCGAGATAGAGCCGCGTCGCCACAATCGCGCCGAGCGTGTCGGCCACCCAATCCTGCATCTCCACCGCGCGGCCCGGCGTGAAACTTTGATGCCACTCATCGGATAACCCAAAGGCGGAGACCAGCAACACCGCCAGCCACCCTCGCCAACGCGGTTCCACGCGCACGACCAAAGTCGCGAGCAGCCCGAAAATCGCAAAGTGGGCGATCTTGTCGAAGTCCACGATGTCCGGCGCAACGACCGCGCCGCGCCCGGAAGCGATGAATATCGTGGCGGCCAACCAGAGCGGCCAAACCCATTTCACGCGATGATTGGACTGCGGATTTCCCACCGTAAAAAATGGTCGGGCCGGTGAGATTCGAACTCACGACCTCTTGCACCCCATGCAAGCGCGCTACCAGGCTACGCTACGGCCCGAACAAGAGAACGGTCAGGAAGCGCGATGCTGGGGACCGAGGCAAGAGCATTTTCATCACGGCTAAAAACCGTTCAACTGCGCTTCGATTGACCAGCGCGGTCTTTCGTCGTGGGGTTCGCATCATGCGATCACTCGGCCTTTTATTCGGTATGCTGACGGGGTTTGTTTACACCGCCGCGCAAGGCGTTGACGCCAGCGACTTGATGCGGGCCGCCTTGCAGCTGGCGCAGGCCGGCGACCATCCCGCGGCCTTGGCGCGGATGCGGGATGCGGCCGAGCTGCGCCCGACGCATCCGGCGTATCTTTACAATCTGGCTTGCCTGCAAAGCTTGGCCGGGGAGCGCGAAGCCGCGTTGGCGACGCTACAACAATTGTCGGGGTTCGGTATCTACACTCCGGCGGCCAAAGACAGTGATTTTGCCAGTCTTGCCGATGAGACGGCATTCCAAGAAAGCACCGCACGATTTGAGGCCAACCGCGCGGCGCGCGGTCAGGTGGAAGCCGCGTTTCCGTTGGTCCATCAGAGCGGGCTGATTGAAGGTCTCGCTTGGCGTGCGGCTACCGATGAATGGTTTTTCGGCGACCTGCATCATCGCTGTGTCTGGCGGCGCGCCACCGGTGGCCCGCCCACCCGGTTCGCGGTGGAAGACGCGGTCTCTTTCGGCATCGGCGGACTGGTGGTGGATGAAAAACGCGGGTTGCTCTGGGCCGCCGGCAGCACACAAAAAGTCACCTCGGGTTGGAATGAAGCGATTGACGGACAATGCGCCTTGCTCGCCTTTGATCTCAACACCGGCGCATTGCGTCACACCTATCCCGTGCCGAACGACGGCCGCGTTCATGCCACGGTTGACCTGACCTTGGCCACTGATGGCGCGGTGTATCTTTCCGACAGTGCCGCACCGGTCATCTGGCGCTTGGTCCCCGGTGGTGGCCAATTGGAAAACTGGTGCGAGGACGCGCGTTTTCGATCGCTGCAAGGTCTCGCCTTATCGACCGACGGCGACACACTCTACGTGGCCGATTACGCTCTGGGCTTGTTTCGTATCGCCGTCGCCAGCCGCGAAATCGAGGCGCTGTCCGCGCGCGACACCACGTTGATCGGCATCGACGGCCTGACGCGTCACGGCAACGCGCTTATCGCCATGCAGAATGGCACGAATCCGTTTCGTGTTTTGCGCATCGAGCCCGACGCGCAAAACGCGGTCGCAAACGTGACCGTGCTCGCCGCGGCGCAGCCTGCGATGGTCGATCCGACCCTAGGTGTGGCGACCGATGACGCGTATTTTCTCATCGGCCAGGCCGGCTGGGATAAATTTTCGGCGCACAAGACGCAGCCACAAGCACATGACTGCGTGGTGCTGCGCATCGGCCTATAAATCTGGGATTGTCTCAATCTCCGGCCCGCGCTCTGACTGTGGCTGTGCCCATTGGCACAACCGAGCCTGCGCCCACCCCAATTCATCATGAAACTCAGCCCTGATATCGTCGCCCGAGGACTTGTGCGGCACTGGAACTATTTTTCACATCACATCATCGCGAGCCCCGGTTGCGCGCATCCCATGCAAGCGTGCTTTGAAGAGGCTTACGTGGTCATGGGCGCGGCACGCACGATGGCTCTGCTGGATGACGCGCGCATGACCGCGATCGTACGGCGGTTCAACGGCCGCATGATGGAGTATCAGGGCGTCCATCACCCCGACATGTTCGACATGGGCTACGGCTATCGGTTTGACGACAAGGGTGTGGTCAGTTGCTCCTGCGTCGCCGACAACGCCTCGACGGCCAACGGCATGTTGGAAGGTGTGCGCAACTTTCCGCATCTGCCCGAAAACCCCAAGGTGCTCGCCAGTGTCAAACGTTACATCGACCACTGTTTAGGCAATTATGTGACGGACAAGGGCGTCATGGGTGTCGGCATTCTGGACCATCAGGTTAACCCCAAGGGTATGCAGGAGTATTGGTGCGCGGATGCGCTTTTCGCCGCGACGCTCATCCGCTATGCCGACCTGACTGGCGAGACAAAGTATTACGACGTCGCGGTGCCAATGGTGGAATACATCGCGACCTTCGATTACAAGAACACACTCTGGGAGGAATGGACGAAAGCGGGACCGCAGCAGATGTTGATTTACGCCGGAGAGGGAGTGGTGGCCGCGCTCGCCAGCAAGGAGATGAATAAACGCCTCGAGCGCCCACTCCATAATGTGATCCAATTCAGCCCCAAAGCCGACCCGGAGAAGGTCGTACCCGCGCAAGCGCCGAATTTGATCGAGGCCGAGCTGCAAACTGTCGCCAAGTCCCAAGGCGATACCATCTGGAGCCGCCTGCAGGGTCGCTGGGCGGAGTTTGCCGATTGGTTTCACCAAAACCAAATGTCCGAAGGCATGTTCGAACATCCGGCTAACGATCATTTTCGCTGCTACGAACCCAGTTTCGCTTGGCTGATGTTGGAAGCTGTAAACCACATTGAAGGCTATGGCTGGTTGGAATCTGTCGCGGCCAAGCAACTGCGGCTCATGGCCGGCGACGGCGGCAAGCTTTACTACGGGCTGCGCGCCAACGACTTTGCCTCCGGTCTCGCCCTGCTTTCGTTCGCCACGGCGGGACAAATCTTGCGGCAGCGCGACGCAGAGGCATGGACCGCGGCCGTCCAAGGCGTGTTCGATCGCAGCGAAGAGATTTGGTGAACCCTCGATCGGGACGCGACAATTTCGGGTTTACAAGCCGCGCGCGGCTCCTAGGTTTTCCGCTCCTCGCCTGTGCCCAGGTGGCGGAATTGGCAGACGCAGTAGACTCAAAATCTTCCGGAGCAATCCTTGTGGGTTCGATTCCCACCCTGGGCACCACCGCGTTAATCGCGCAGGTGCAGCTCGAAGGCGCGGCCGTTGGCTTCGCGCTTCATCAGGCGGAGTAGTGCCTGTAGGAAAATGAGCACACCGGACATTTCCATGCCTTCCTCGACCGCATTCCACAAATAGTAGGCCATGGTATTGAGCTGGTCGTTGTCCTTGAAAGAGTCGGTGTAGCGTTCGACCCCGAGCGCGCCGCCCAAAAACACCGCGCCGCCGATCACAAACCAGATCGCCGTGCGCCGGTCCAGCTGCAACAGGAACGTGATATAGGCACCGCCCACCACCGCACCCACCACCGCGCCGGGCACAGTCCACGAGGTGTCCATCACACTGTTGAGCGATTCGTGAATCCCGGCTATTTCATCCACCGACAAGAGCATAAACCCAACCGCCAGCACCAGCCAGTGCCAGCGCAAGGCATCCGAGAAACGGATCTTGCGCCGGGCTTGCAGCCATATAACGCCGGAGGTGAGCAACAAAGCCGAATCCGAATACCACGTCGGGAAGCTGTCCTCCTCGTCCACATCGAAAATCTGCCGCACATACCAAGGCAGCTCAACCATGGTGTAATGCACCACTGTGAGCACTACGTGCATCCCGACGAGGAAGGCCACACAGCACCAAAGCAGCTTCAGCAGCTTGTTGATGCTACATTCATAAGACAGGTCGTCAGGCATGGCGGGAATGTCTCCGAATAAATTTCAAGATGAGTGAACGGTCAGCTCGGGGCAAAAGAAAAGCCCCGGTGGCGAGAGACTCGCGCACCGGGGCGGAAGATCATGGCTTGACTGACTTATGAATCAGCGGCGGCCCCACGACGAGCCGTAGCCGCGGGAGGACTGGGAGCTTTGGCTGCTAGATGGAGGGCAATTACCGTTCTGATTTGAACCACCGCCGTAGCTGCCTGACTTACTCGACTTGTCAGATTTGCCCTTGCTACCAGAGCTGGACTTCCCGGACTTGTCGGATTTGCCATAATTGCCGTAGCCGGACTTGCCCGACTTGTCGGACTTACCGTAATGACCAGAGCCGGATTTGCCGGACTTGCCGCAATTGTCCTTACCGCCGTAGCCGGATTTGCCGCTCTTGCTGGATTTGTCGGACTTGTTCGATTTGCAATCGCCTTTACCCTTGGATCCCTTGTCGGACTTGTTGCTCTTGCATGATTTATCCGATTTGTCGGACTTCGAGCTCTTATCCGACTTGCATGATTTGCCCGCCTTCTTGGTCAGGATATTTTCCGTGCCGAGGAGTTGGAGATTGGTGCCGGTGTTGTCGAGCGGCTTGTAAACTTCCACGCGATACTTGTGCACGCCAGAGGCCGTCTTGAAGTCGATTTGGTAGACCGTACCGTTGATAGCGTAGTCCGGCATATCGGGATTGGTGCCGCCATAGGGGAATACCACGGGCTGGCCGATCGAACCGTCCGCGAATACTTCATAGATCGAGATCAGGACAGTTTCGTCGCGCACAAAGGTGCCGTTGTTATCCAGGGTGAATTTCACCGGCATGACCGTACCGCCATCAATGGTCTTGTGATATACAATCGGTGCCAGCCAGGTGAGATTTAAGTTGG
>JADLBI010000137.1 GCA_020847775.1 Opitutaceae bacterium | reverse complement strand
TCGCCGCCGCGGCGCGCCCTTGGTCCACCCCGGCCGCAGTCTCCTCCCTCATCCACACCTGGCTGGCCGATCAGGTAAACGGTGGCGCGCCAGCCTAAAGTGTATTAGCTAGCGGCGTTTGGTATTAGATGCCGAAATTACCCGAGCGTCTGCCGAGCATCCCACACAACCGCGCTCCGCGCCCAATCCTGCCCCATATCTGGATGTGGCGGATTTTACCGCCGATCCAGCCGCAGCCGGGACAGCTGCCCGCCGTGGTTGCTTGCTTGGCGCGCTGATTCTGGTTCTGCTGGTCGCCGCCTTGCTCAGCGCACTCTATTACTGGCGATATCGCGATCATCCCGTGTTGTTTGTGCCGACTGGGAACGCAGGCCCGGTAAAGCCCTAAACCGCCGCGCGATTCCACGCTCGCCACACCTCGTCGGTGAACCGCATCGTGCGCAAGCCGGTCGCGAAATCGGTCAATCGCACCGGCGCGCCAGTGCGCCCCGAATGCACAAAATCCGCCTCCACATTCCAGCCGCCACGTTCGCTTTGCGGGATCACAACTGGAGTTTCTTTTCCGCCCACGGGACACCAATGTAACCCGACTTGCGCGACATCCAACCGCAGGCAGCCCTTCTCGCCATTGATGCGTATCACGTTACGCGGTGCGGTGGTTTCCAAGCCGCTCAAATGCATGATGAGTCGCGCACCGTTCGCATAGCGGCCAAGCACCGTCAGGCTTTCCGGTAGCTTGACTTCAGCCACAGTGCCATCGGCACGTATCCGCCGTGATGTCGCAATCAGCGCGCTGGCTGAGTCCACGCGCGCGTCCTCCTGCATCCAGCGCAGCACGGCTTCGTAATAAATCCCGAGGGTGAGGGAGTTATGCCCGCTCAAGTCGTAATCCAGTCGCCAAGTCATCGGCGCACTCCCATCGGCATAGGCCCCCATCGTGTGCGTTACGCAGATCTCTCGCACCGCACCGAGCTCACCGTCGGCGATCATGCGGCGAATCATCGCGTCAACCGGCAGGGTCAGTGGCGAGGGCACAATCTGCACCACCAGTTCGGGCCGGGCTCGCGCGGCTCCCAGCATCGCACTACCCTCGCTCGCGTTTCGCGCCATGCGCGCTTCGGTCAGCACATGCTTGCCGACTGCAAGCGCCGCCAGAGTAATTTCCGCGTGCAAATACGGCCATGTGCCAATGCAAATCGCGTCCACGTTCGCGTCGGCGACAACCGCCCGCCAATCCACCGCGATGCGAGGGATGCCAAATTCCGCGGCGACCGTGCGCGAGGATGCCTCCGAACGATTCGCGACGACTACGATTTCGACCCCGTCCATCGCACGGAACCCGGGGATGTGCCGCTCGCGGGTGTTCGCACCCGCCCCAACCAAGCCGATGCGCAAGGGTCGGGTCATCCGTTTACCGCCGGATAGCTACCCAGCCATTTGACCAACGGGCAGAATTTTTTGAGCTCGGCCAGTGCTTCCTTCATGGCGGAGTCATCGTAATGGCCGGTCACGTCGAGAAAGAAGTAGTAGTCCCACGGACGTTTCTTGCTGGGGCGCGATTCGATCTTGCTCAGATTCACCCCGCGTTCCGCCATCGGCATGAGCATGCGAAGCAGTGAGCCAGAGTGCGACGCAGCCTCATCTCCCAACGAAATCAAAAAGCTGCTGATATCTTTGCCGCCGCCAACCGGCCCGGCGGGCGTGCGGCCGATCACACAGAACCGTGTGGTGTTGTCGGCCGTGGCCTTGATGTTGCGCGCGACCACCGGCACACCGTAGTGCTGGGCCGCGAGTTCGCCCGCCACCGCGGCCGCGCCGCGCTCATCGCGGGCGATCTGCACGGCACGCGAAGTGCTCGAGGCCTCGATCAATTGAGCTTGCGGCAAGTGGCGTTGCAGCCAGTGGCGGCACTGTGCCAGCGCCTGATCTTTCGAATACACCTTGGCGATCTTCTCGAGCGGCTCGTTTGAGATCAGCGCATGCGTGATCTCCGTGTAAATCTGCGCCACGATCTTGAGGTCACTCTCCACAAAGCTGTCCAAGGCTTCGCGCACTGAGCCTTCCGTAGAGTTTTCAATCGGAATCACGGCGTAATCCGCCTCGCCCTTCTCCACCGCCGTGAAGATGTCGCTGACCGTAGCCATCGCGTGATAGTCAACACTGGCGCCGAATTTTTTCATAGCGGCCGCGTGCGTGTTGCTCGCCTCGGGCCCGAGGTAGGCGATCAGCAACGGCTTTTCCAAGGCGATGGCCGCCGACATGAGCTCGCGATAGATCGCCCGCAAGGCTTCATTGCGCACCGGGCCGGGATTGCCATCAGTCACCTTACGTAGGACGGCGTCCTCGCGCTCGGGCACGTAAATCTCGCCGCCGGTGCTACGTTTAATGCGGCCGATTTCGGCCGCGAGCTCCAGCCGCCGGTTGATAAGGCCCACCAACTGGCGATCGAGTTCATCGATCTTTGCGCGGATCGGGTTGAGGTCCATCAGGCGGATTGGTTGTTAGCGGAAGTCTCTGTGACTTCACCCGCAGGCACAGACTGCTCCACGGATACAGGCTCGAGGTTGGGCGTTTCGCCCTCACCGATTTCCAGTGGCAG
>JADLBI010000136.1 GCA_020847775.1 Opitutaceae bacterium | reverse complement strand
CGGGGATTTCGCGCGCTTCGGTCGGGGCGGGTAGTCCGGGGACGGTGATGCTGACGGAGCGGCGCGGGGCCGGCGGGACGGAGTTTTGCAAAAATCCGTTGAGCAAAAGCTGGATGCCGAAGTTGTTCACGGCGGAACCGAAATAGACCGGCGTTTGTTTACCCGCATGCACGGCGGCGAGGTCGAACGGATGTCCGGCACCGTCGAGCATCGCGAGCTGTTCGGTGACTTGGCCGTAGGTGTAGTCGTCGAGTTTTTCGCGCACGGCGGGATCCTCGATGGATGAAACTTTGACGGGAGCCTTGAACGCGCCGCTGGGCACGCGTTCGAAGAGGTGCACTTGGCGCGAACGACGGTCGAACACGCCCTTGAAGGTTGGGCCGTTGCCGAGCGGCCAGTTGACCGGCGAGCATTGCAGGCCGAGGACGGTTTCCAATTCGTCGAGCAGCTCGAGCGGATCGCGCGTCGGGCGGTCGCACTTGTTAACAAAGGTGAAGATCGGCACGCCGCGGCGGCGGCAGACCTCGAAGAGTTTGCGGGTCTGCGCCTCGACGCCCTTGGCCGCGTCGATGACCATGAGCGCGGCGTCCACGGCGGTGAGCACGCGGTAGGTGTCCTCGGAAAAGTCCTTGTGGCCGGGCGTGTCGAGCAGGTTGACCGCGCAGCCCTCGTAGTCGAACTGGAGCACCGTGGAAGAAATCGAGATGCCGCGCTGTTTTTCGAGTTCCATCCAGTCGGAGGTGGTGGCGCGCGCGTTTTTGCGATCCTTGACCGCGCCAGCGAGGTGGATGGCGTTACCGTAAAGCAGAAACTTTTCGGTGAGCGTGGTCTTGCCCGCGTCAGGGTGCGAAATGATCGCGAATGTGCGGCGGCGGGCGATTTCCTGGGCGGGTGACATGGCGTAAGCGATCAGCGAACAGGGCGGCGGCGCGAGGGGAAAGCCAAATCTGCGCGGCGGTGCCGCGACTGTGCGCGCCGCGATGAGACGCGGTTTATAGCTCAGGCCGACGCGTTGGAGGCGAGGGTGGCGGCGTGAGAGACGTCCTGCCCGAGGAGCACGACGACGTCACGGCGGCGTTCCGGCGGATAAACTGACAGATGGGTGATTATACCGTCCGCCAGTTCGCACTCGATGGTGGTTTGGTTGGGCGCGTTGAGTTTGAAGGACACGTTCCAGCGGTCGCTCGGCCACGAGGGGAATAGATAGATGCGATCGCCGACGGTTTGCACGAGCATGGTTTGCAGCGCGATCTGCGCCACGCTACTTTGATCGAAGTCGGGGATCCAATCGTAGTTGGGTCCGCAGAAGCCCTTGAAGCGAACTTGCGCTTGGTTGCTGTTCTCGCAGTTGCGATGGACGTAGTAGGCGGCGGTGTTGGGGATGCAGAGCAGGGCGGCATGAATGGCGTCTTGCCGCCAGCCACCGGTATCGGGAAAGGTGCGGTGCAAAAAAGTGTTTCGCGCCAACTCGAGGTCGGGTCGGCCGATGCCAAAAAGTTTGTAAGGAAACACCGCGTAGAGCTCGGGATTTTCGGAATTGCGCGGCGTGCCCATGATTTTGGCGGCAGGCAGCAAGCGGCGCAAGCCGTCGCGCGTGCCGATGGGCAACTGCGGCAGACGGGCTTTGAGCGCGCGCCAAGCGCCGAGATCGGTGGCCTCTAGTTTGCCATCGGGCAAGGCGAGCAGGCGCGGCAGCAGCACATGCAGTCCGGCGACCTCGGGCATGGGGTTTTCAACCTCCCACCACGTCTCGAGCGCTTGCGCGGGTTTGAGCACGAGTCGGCCTTGGGCATCGGTGGGGTAGTGCAGCGCGTAAAACTTCAGCACGGCGCGCGCGATGGGCAACAGGTCATCGACCAGCAAAGCGTCCTCGCCGGTGTGCGCGTGGGTGTCCAGCATGAGCACAAGCAGTTCGAGGCCGCCGTGCCAGCAGTGGCGGATATATTGATTTTCCACCTGGTGGGGCGCTTTGCCTTCGCGGTCGAGGCCGTAGTTTTCCGGCAGCATGGCGCCCCAAAAATACTGGGTTTCGGGGAAAAACGCCCCGCCGTGGCCAAACCACTTTTGCGTGCGATGTTCAGCGAGCGGCAGGATGTCGCGATACATGCGGAACAGTGGCCGCATCAAGTCATAGTCGCCGTTGGCCAGCATGGACCAATATATAAGTCGCGTGTTTTGCCACCAATAGCCGCCGCCCCAGCGCCGGTAATCGGCGTCGTAGGATTCGCCGGGCACACCCCAGTCGGCGGTGAAGAGTCCGCCGTTGAATTTGGCGGGAAACGCGCCGCGACTGCAGCACGCCGTCAAAAAACGGTGCCACCGCATCTGGAGGCTAATTTGCTCAGGGTTGCACCAATCGCTGTCGCGCAGGGTGGCGTTGATGTGGCTGCGCGCCCAAAATTCGGCCCACCACGCCGTGTGATCCCGCCAGGCCTCCGCCAACGTGGGCGAGTCAGTCGTGCTGGCGGCGGTGACAATTTCCTCGATCCACGCCTGCAGGGTGGGTGTTTGCCAGCTCAGCATGGTGACGGTGAACGCGGCCGCGCGGGTTTTCTTGGCGGTGACGAGCGCGCGGTCGCCCTTGCGCTTGAAATTCTCGCCTTGGATGAGCCCGCCAAATGTGAGGCCGAGCAGAGGGTCGGCGCTTTGTTCCTTGAAATCGCCGAGTCCCTGTGGGTCGAGCGTGTCGGCCCAGATGGAACTTTCGTTGCGCTGATGCCAAGCGATGGCGCGGTCCAAGTCGGGCACGATGTTGTCCGTTTGAGCGATGTAAGCTTTTCGCGAATCCAAGCCGAGCACCTGAATCTCCCTTGGCTGCAATTCGCGGGGCCGTTCCCGCCAGTCATCAATCTCGACGCGCACATCGCCTGGACGCTCGCGGTTGACCTCCACCACGAGTCGCGGCCAGTGCGCGTCGCACCAGAGGCGTGCGGTTTTCTGGCCGTT
>JADLBI010000135.1 GCA_020847775.1 Opitutaceae bacterium | reverse complement strand
CATGCTGATCGTCTACAGAGAGGTAAGCTGGTCGAATGGACGTTAGAGATTGAGCCCATTTAGGATCACTTTCCATTCGGAAATGTAGCGTCCTACGAATAAGTGCCCGATGAAATTTATCTCGTTGGGTCCGCTCATCCGGATGGGGGTAAGCGAGAACAGCCATGAAGAGGGAGCCGCTCCAGTAGGGATCAGCCTCTGACAGCGTTATTTCAACGTCTTCGCTCGGCATAACCTTCCCAGTCGATTGTAAAATTCGAATCGCCTCTGACAATTGGGGGCAAATTAGCACGGCCTAGGCTCTCGCAGAGAGACGCTGCGGGCGCGAAAGATGTCCTACAAGTCAAAGCTTCTGTTCTTCACCGTCGGCGAGGTGGCAACGCCCTTCAGCGTCAGCCCCCATACGCTTCGGGCCTCCCTTCGCCATTTCCGGCTCAGCCATCGCAACGTGCGAGTACGCAATGGCATCTGACAGCCGTCGGCTAAGCATCCCCGACCTACCTAGTCGCACCGACGTGGACCCGACAGTGCCGCTCCGCCTGAGCATAGCAGCGGCCATCGCGTTCCCCGATGGCTCGATGTCGGCCTCGGGGCTACGCCGCGAAGCTGCACGCGGGCGGCTCGTGATCGAGCGCATCGCAGGCAAGGACTACGTATCAATAGAGAGCATACGGAGGCTACGCGAATTATGCCGCGTCGAAGCAAAGGACCTCGCCTATGGAGGCGGCCTGCCCGCAAGGGCAAATCCGCCGTCTGGGTTATCAAAGACGCCGGAAGGCAATACGCCACGGGATGCGTTGCAAACCCGTCTGAGACTCAACCGCCAAAAGCGGCAGAAGAAGCTTTAGCTGCTTATATTGCCGGTAAGCACAACCTCAACCGGCGGCTCCGGGATATTAGCGAAATCGACATTGCCGATGTTTTGGCGATTTATCACGCGGACAAAATCGAGGGACATGGGTTGCCGAACGAATTCGAGGCGCGCATAGGTCGCCTCAATTCATTCTGGGGTGGACATCCGCTGTCCTGGGTATCGACCGCAACATGTCAGGAATACGCTAGAACGCGAGGCGCTACGGCAAAACAGCAGGGATGGCAGAACGCATCCGGTGCGCGTCGTGAGCTGGAGGATTTGCGCGCCGCGATAAATCACCACTCCGCGGAGGGCTATCATCGGGCCATTGTAAAAGTTTGGCTTCCCGAAAAGCCAAAACGCCGCGAAAGGTGGTTGACGCGGCATGAAGCAGCCGCGTTGCTTTGGTCGCTGTATCGATATCGTGAGACTCAAACTCTTCATGCCGGTGACCGGAAGGGCGAGAAGATCATTACCGCCCGATATCCTCTACGGCATGTCGCGCGGTTCGTCCTTATCGGTCTATACACCGGCACGCGTTGCGCCGCCATTGCAGCGTCATCGCCGATACGTGGTGAAGGTCGGGCATTTGTCGATCTTGATCGGGGGATGTACTTCAGACTGGCGCAGGGCCACCGCGAAACAAGTAAGCGACAGCCCCCTGCCCCGTTACCAACGCGGTTGCTGGCGCACATGCGGCGCTGGGTCCGCCGCGGCATCGCAAAACAATATTTTGTAGAATGGGGCGGCAAACCGGTCAGGCGGGTTAGCAAAGGATTCCGGCACGGGGTCGAACTGGCGAAGCTCTCCGCAGAAGGCGGCCGTGTCATTCCCCACACCCTTCGGCACACGAGCGCGACTTGGTTGATGCAGGCCGGAGTGGATCTTTGGGCGGCGGCTGGGTTCCTCGGCATGACCGTTGAAACCCTTGAGCGGAATTATGGACACCACCACCCCGATTACATGCTGGACGCAGCCAACGCGCTCTCCACCGGGCGGCGTAAATCAGCTGAAAAGGTGGTCGTATCGGTGGCCGGTAAAAAGCAGGGCGCGGGAAGCCCCTGAAAAACATGGTCGGAGTGGCAGGATTCGAACCTGCGACCCCCTCGTCCCGAACGAGGTGCGCTACCAGGCTGCGCTACACTCCGACTTGGAAGGCCGGTCTTATAACCACCGCCCGGCCGCCCCGCAAGGCGAGCGCGGGAGCTATTTTTCCCGACCATGCGGGAAAAACCGGGTAAGAACCGCAGCATGCATGTCATGTCGAAAACGCGCTTGGTCAAGGCCGTGCCGGGTGCCGCACAGGCTGCGGCGGAATGCCTGTCGCGCGGCGGCCTGGTCGCGTTTCCGACCGAAACCGTCTACGGCTTGGGCGCCGACGCCACCGACGGACAAGCGGTGGCACGCCTCTACGACGCCAAGGGACGTCCCGCCTTCAACCCGCTGATCGCGCATGTGCCGGACCTCGATGCGGCGCGGGAGCTCGCCGTTTTCAACACGGACGCCGAGCGGCTTGCGGCGGCATTCTGGCCGGGGCCGCTGACGCTCGTGCTGCCGCGCGCGGTGACGTGTACGGTGTCGGAACTGGCCACCGCCGGGCTCGACTCCATCGCGATCCGGGTTCCGGATCACGCGCTGGCACGGACAATCCTGCGGGCGTTCGGCAGACCAATCGTGGCGCCGTCCGCCAATATATCCGGCCACGTATCGCCCACCAATGCCGCGCATGTGCTTGAAGACCTTGATGGAAAAATCGACCTGATCGTGGACGGCGGCCCCGCGCCGGTCGGCATCGAATCCACCATCGTGGCGTGCCTGGATGCGCCCGTGATCCTGCGGCCGGGCGGGCTATCGCGCGAACAGATCGAAGCGACGCTCCGCCATGGCCTCGCCCAAACCGTTGAGTCCCAAGACGAAACCCCGCTCGCCCCGGGCCTGCTGCAAAGCCATTATGCGCCGCGCACGGCGGTGCGCCTCAATGCGACGAGCGTCGCGCCCGGCGAAGTGCTGCTGGCCTTCGGCACGCCCCTGCCCGGTGCTAAAGCCAGCCTCAATCTCTCGGAAAAAGGCGACGTCGGGGAGGCTGCCGCCAATCTGTTCGGCCATTTGCGGCGTTTGGATGCGATGCGCGCACCGAGCATCGCCGTTATGCGCATTCCTTCTGAGGGTTTGGGCGAAGCCATCAACGACCGTCTGCGCCGCGCCGCCGCTCCGAAAGTTATCCCCGCTTCATCCTCGTAGAAGTGCGCATGCTCACGCCAGACAAAGACCTGATCACCAAGTTCGCCCGGATCGTCGGCGAAAGATACGCCATCACCGATCCGGACGTGCAGGCCGCCTATCTGCACGAGCAGCGCGACCGCTGGCCGGGCCACTCCCCGCTCGTTCTGCGCCCGGATTCCACCGAGCAGGTGTCGGCGATCCTCAAACTCGCCAACGAGACCCGCACGAGAATCGTGCCGCAAGGCGGCAATACCGGATTGGTCGGCGGGCAAGTTCCGCTCAACGGCGAGATCGTGCTCTCCCTCAACCGCATGACGGCCATCCGCGAAATCGATCCGGTCACCAACACGCTGACGGCCGAAGCCGGGGTCACCTTGCAGCGCGCGCGCGAGGCCGCCGCGCAAGTGGACCGCCTCTATCCGCAGCTTCTCCCGAGCGAAGGCACCTGCACCATCGGCGGCAACCTTTCCACCAATGCCGGCGGCACAGCAGCCATTGCACATGGCGTGGCGCGGTCGCATGCGCTCGGCCTTGAGGTGGTGCTCGCCGACGGCCGCGTACTCAACAATCTCAACAAGCTGAAGAAGGACAATACCGGCTACGACCTGAAGAACCTGTTCATCGGCGCCGAAGGCACGCTCGGCATCATCACCGCGGCGGTGCTGCGGCTCGTGCCGCGCCCGCGTTCGGTCGAGCTTGCGGTGTTCGGCGTGCCGTCGGTGCAGGCCGCGGTCGATCTGCTCGGGCTTGCCTATGAGCGCGCAGGCAGCCAGGTCACGAGCTTCGAACTGATGACGCGGATGAATGTCGAACTCGCGGTGCGCTTCATCGACGGCACGCGCGATCCGCTCGACGCGCCGCACCCCTATTATGTGCTGATGGAGCTGTCGTCGCAGGCGGAGAGCGGGCTTCGCGATGTCGTCGAGGCGATTTTCGAGGCCGGCGTCGAGCGCGGGCTCGTCAATGACGGCGCGATCGCGGAGTCGCTCGACCAGGCGAAGGCGATGTGGCGCATCCGCGAGGATGCGGGCGAAGTGCAGAAGCGCGAGGGCGCCTCGATCAAGCACGACGTGTCGGTGCCGGTCGCGGCGATCCCGGCCTTCATCGCAGAGGCGAGCGCCGCAGCCGTGGCGATCGTACCCGGCGCGCGGCCGATGCCGTTCGGCCATGTCGGCGACGGCAACATCCATTACAACGTCACGCAGCCGCCCGGCATGGACAAGGCCGCGTTCATGGCGCGCGAGGACGACGTGCAGCGCGCGGTATTCGGCGTGGTCGCGAAATATGGCGGCTCGAT
>JADLBI010000134.1 GCA_020847775.1 Opitutaceae bacterium | reverse complement strand
CGCGCCCTGCAGGACGACCCGACCCGCCGAGCCCGGCTGCGCGCCGCAGGCCAACGCCGTGCGCTCACGGAGCACACCATCCCGCGCACGCTCGACCGCATTCTCACGCGGTTGAACGCCAGCCAGACCCCCACACTATAATCCGCATATCATGAGCCTGCTTCCCTCATGGATTACAAACAGCCCGGTCTATGGCGCCATCCGCGACTGGCGTTATCTGCGCGACCACCGCGACCGGCGGCAGTTTTATGCCGGCTATATTCGACCGCAGAGTCTGGTGTTCGACATCGGTGCCAACGTCGGCCATTATACCCTGATCTTCCAAAGCCTCGGTGCCCGCGTCATCGCCATCGAACCGCAACAAGCGCTCGCCCAAAGCCTGCGGCGCCGTTTTCAGGGCAACGCCCGCGTCGTCGTAGAGCAGACCGCCGTGGGGGCACGTCCCGGGGAAGCCACTCTGCGCAAGACCTCCGACCTGAGCGAAGTCGCCTCGCTTCGGGCGGATGTGGCGGAAACCAGCCGGTTCGCCCGCGAACACCCCTTCACAGCCACGGAAACGGTCGCCATTCAGACTTTTTCGGCGCTGCTCGCGCGCCATGGCGTGCCCGATTTCTGCAAGATTGATGTCGAAGGTTACGAACAAGAAGTCCTCGCCACACTGGACCAGCCGATCCCGGTAATCTCATTTGAATTCAACCGGGAATACTTCGCGGTCGCCGAGGCCTGCGTCGAAACCTTGTCCGCCCTCGGCGCCTATGAGTTTAACTTCGCCCAAGGGGAGGACACGTTTCTGCGCCACCCCGCCTGGCAACCGGGCACGGTCCTGCTGGCACAGTTGCGCGGCATGAGTGATCCCTTGCTTTGGGGCGATATTTACGCCCGGATGCGGCGATAACGGCAAGTGCCACCTAGCCCGGCCTCCGCGATTCGGAGTTACCTACATTGGCTGGTAAAACACCCGAAACTTCTCCGAACCAATTTTGCCAAGCACCATGCGCATCTGTGCATGACCACTACGCCCAAACCACCAGCCGCGCGCTCCGGCACGATCGATGCCTGGCGCGCGTTGGCCTGCCTCGCGGTCGTGCTCTTCCACGCCTCTGAAACCGTCGTCGCCGGAGAGGCTCCCTCTTTCGTCATGGCCATCGCGGCAATGGGCCGTCAGGGCTGGCTCGGTGTCCCGGTGTTCTTTGTCATCTCCGGCTACTGTCTGGCGCAGGCGGTTGAAAGCCGCGCGCGCCGAAAAGTCCCGCCCGTCATCTTCTGGTTCGACCGGTTGCTGCGGATTTACCCGGTGTATTGGACCGCGTTTTTGCTCACACTCGCCCTTGCGCTCATCGCCACCCCTTTCAATCACTTGCCCGCCAGCTCGGCTTTGCCCTCATCAGCCCACGCGTGGCTTGCCAATCTCACCCTCACGTCCGTCTGGCAGGGCGTGGCGCCGAAGCTGCCGGTCAGGACTACGAAATCGGCTTTTACGCCCTCGTCGGTTTCGCGCTGCTGCACCCGTTGGGCGGATCCGGACGGCGGCTCATGTTTTACGCAGTCCTCACGGCCGCCGCCTTCCTGCCGACTGTAACTATTCGGCTTCCACTCCTCGCACTGTGGCCCCAGTTCGCCTGCGGCCTCGCTGTCCATGCCGCGCTCGCCTCCGGCCGGCCAAACAGCCAGCGGCTGCTCGCCACCCTCTATCTGCTGCTGCTGGGTGGTTGGTGGTTTCATGTGGGCGGGGTCACCCAGGCATTCGCCCCACTCACCGCCTGGCTGTTCCTGCTCACCTTGGCTTGGGAGCACCGGTTGCCGGCACCGCCGCGATTCCTTACCGCCATTGGGGTCGCCTCCTACTCGATTTACCTGATTCACGTACCGTTTATGAGCCCGTTTCTTAACCTCGCGCGCAGGTTGTTTGATCCGGTTGGCGCCAAGTTCGCCTGCCTTTGGATCTTGCAACTATTCCTCGGCGTATTGGCCGGGCTCGTCTTTCACCATGTCATCGAACGCCGCTGCGAAGCATTGCGCGCCCGGTTGATCCCCCGATGAGAGCCGCCCATAAAATCCTCATCGTCACCGACGGCGCACTTGCGCGCAATCCCCGCGTCGTCAAGGAGGCCACGGCGCTCGGCGAGGCCGGTTATGCCGTCACCGTGCTGGGCGTGCGCAACCACGCACCGTCGGTGCCGCTTGATGCCACGCTCACCTGCAACGCGCCTTTCGCCCACCGGCAGATTGAGTTGCTGGCCGGGCTCGCCGCGTGGTTGCGCCGCGCGCGGGTGCGCCTCGCCCGCGAGTGGGTGCGCCGGGGAGGTCGGGCCACGATTTCCACGCTCGGCCCCGCCGCCGCTTTGTTACACACCGCGCGCGCTCACCCGGCGGATCTGACCATCGTGCACAACGAAGCGCCGCACTGGGTCGGCACCCGGCTGATCGCGGCGGGACGCCGCGTCGCCGCCGACATTGAGGACTGGCACTCCGAGGATCTTTTGCCGGCGGATCGCGCCGGTCGTCCGCTTGAACTCTTGCGGCTGGTTGAACGAACCCTGCTCCATCAAGCCGTTCATACCACCACGACTTCCCAAGCTTTGGCGGATGCGTTGCATGCGCAGTATGGTGGCCACCGCCCGCATGTCATCACCAATTCATTCCCGCTCCCACCGCCCTCGGCTTCCCGCTCCACGCCCCCCGCCTTTTTCTGGTTCTCCCAAACCCTCGGCCCCGGTCGTGGGCTCGAACCGTTTCTAGCGGCATGGCGGCAAACGCTTCAACCCAGCCGTGTGGTTTTGCTTGGCGAACCAGTGGCCGGCTATCGTGAAGGCTTGCTGAATGCCATCCCAGCCGACCGGCGCGCGTCCGTTTCGTTTCTGCCCCTCGTGCCGCCGGCGGAATTGCCGGGGGTGATTGCACGGCACGACATCGGCCTCGCCCTTGAACAAAGCGACATCCGCAACCGCGATCTCACCATCACCAACAAAATCCTGCAATACCTCGGCGGCGGTCTCGCCATCGTCGCCACACCGACCGCCGGCCAACGCGAAGTGCTAGCGCACGCCCCCAACGCCGGAGTTTTTCACGACTTTGCCGATCCCGCAGCGGCCGCCTGTGCGCTCGATCAGCTTATCGCCGATCCCGCCGCCCTGCGCACCCGCCAATCAGTCGCTCGTAAACTGGCTGAAGCTCACTACAGTTGGGAACTTGAAGCACCGCGCTTGGTTGCTCTTGTTGAACAAGCCTTAAATGCTCGGTCTTAAATCACTCGTGCGCCGCGTTCTCATCGTCAGTCCCCACTTCCCTCCGGTCAATGCGCCGGACATGCAACGCGCGCGCATCGCTCTGCCTTACCTGCGCCAACTCGGCTGGGAGCCGGTGGTGCTCGCGGTCGCCCCGGACTTGGTCGAAGGCGCAGTGATTGATCCTCTGCTTGAGCAGACATATCCAAGCGACATCCGCGTGATTCGCGTGCGTGGGATTTCTCCCAAACTCACCCGCCGCTTTGGCGTGGGCTCGCTGTGGTGGCGATGTGCGCATGCGCTCCGAAAGGCCGGTGATGCACTCCTCGCCAAAGAAAAATTTGATCTCGTATTCTTCACCACCACGCAATTCGACGCCTTTACCTTCGGGCCGCGGTGGTTGGAAAAATTCGGCGTGCCCTACGTGCTCGACTACCAAGATCCGTGGGTAAACGACTACTACCGCTTAACCAAAACTCGCCCGCCGGGCGGCAAACTTCGCTTCGGATTCTCGCAATTCACGGCCCGCCGACGCGAACCCAAGGTGGTGCAGCAAGCCGCCGCCATCCTCTCCGTCTCGCCTGCGTATAATCGCGATTTGCGGCAACGTTACCCCGACTTAAATGCCGCGACGCTGCACCACCTGCCGTTTGGCGCCGCGACGGGGGATTTGGAACTTGCGCGCAGGCATACACCCGCGCGCCCTCATATAAACCAGCAGGACGGCAAAACCCACCTCGTCTATACCGGCCGCTGCGGGCCTGACATGCGGCGATCGCTCTCCGCCCTGTTTCGCGCCATCAAGCTCTATCGCGACACGCATCCAGCGGCCGCGGCCCGGTTGCATTTACACTTCATCGGCACCGGCTACGCCCCGCCGCCTTTGGGTGAAAACTGCGTGACGCCCTTAGCCATCGCTGCCGGTGTCGGCGATCATGTTTCCGAGATCTGCTACCGCATCCCATATTTCGAGGCGCTGCACTATCTGGCAAACGCCGCTGCGCTCATGGTCGTCGGGTCTGATGACCCCGCCTACAATGCCTCCAAGCTCTTTCCTTATCTGCTCTCGCGTCGGCCACTGCTGACGGTGGCGCACAACGATAGCCCAATGTTTCAACTCGCGCATGAGCAAAGCCCGGCCTCCACTTTCGGGTTTCCCGGCGATCCAGACGCCACGGATATCGAAACCCTCTCCAAACGCATCTGCGATGAATGGTTCGTCAACCGCGGTTGGGCATCAGGCCCCACCGGAGATGTCTCCAAATTGGAAGCGCACACGGCCTCCGGCATGACTCAACGGCTCGCCGCCATATTTTCATCCGCCGTTATTGCATGAAGCCGCCGAGCACACCTTTTGCCGCGCTGGATCAGCCGACGCCGCCGCCGGATAAAGCCGCCTCGTGGCGGTTGTATCAGTTTGGCCGCGGCAGCTTAATTCTGCTGGCGGTGTTCTTCATCTGGAGCAACGGGTTCGTCATTGATACCTTGATGCTGCTCGGTCTTGGCATCCTTATTCTGGCCAGCCTGCCGGTGCTCAACTGGGCGAAGCATCGCCGCACCTGGTTTCCCGCTTTTGAGGTGGCGATGCTGACCTGCATTCCCTTCTACGCCTTGCCTCTGTTATCGCGGGAAAATGAAGTGCGGAGTTACCCCGAGGAATCCGTCATTTTATCCGGAATCGCCGTCTTGATCTATCTGGTTTGCGCCCATGCCGGCTTCGCCTTCGTGCGGCATCCCAAAAAACCTGCGCGTTGGACGGTCACTTCATTGATACCGGTGCAATCCTACCGCTTCGTGCCCATCGGCCTGCTCCTGAACACCGTCTATCTCTACATCATCACTTTCACCGATCTGATCCCGGGTGAGTTTTCAGGAACCTTGCGCGCATTGTTCTTCGGGGTCGGGACCTTGAGCACGTTTATTCTCTCACGTTTGTTGGGGCTGGGCATGCTCAGGAGCGGGCAAATCTGGTTCTTCATCGGCAATCTCGCCGCTCAGATCGTTTTCCTGTTCTCGCAGCTCTATTTGATCAACGGCATATCACTCGTCGCGCTGGCCCTCATCGCCTACAGCGCCTCCCGGCGACGCGTGCCGTGGCTGATTCTGGTCGTTTTCACCCCGATTGTCGCGCTACTCCATCTCGGAAAATCCGACATGCGTAGTCTTTATTGGGAAGCCGAGCGCAAACCGCCCACCCTGACCGAATTACCCGCCTATTTCTCGGAATGGATCGGCTACAGTTTGGAAACCAGCCGTGAACGCGATGAAGGGCTGGTCACGCAATCGACCATTTTTGAACGCGCGTCCCTCATCCAGATGCTCTGCCTCTGCACCGAGCAGGTGCCGAACTACCATCCCTTCCTCTGGGGCGAAAGCTACATCGACCTTCCGGCTCAAGTCATCCCCCGCTTCCTCTGGCCCGGCAAACCATCCAGCCTCATGGCCAATGTCCGGCTCGGCATCTATTTCGGCCTGATTGATCCCGATGATCCATACAGCGTCTCGATCGCCTTCGGCATGATCGCGGAATCGTTTGTCAATTTCGGTCTCGCCGGTGTCGGGCTGCTGGGTTTTTTGGCCGGGGCGCTTTTCAAACGCATCTCGCTCTGGGCGCAGGATGTGCCGCAGTTTTCCGCCTTGGGCATTCTGATGATTCTGCTCACGGCGTGGAGCTTCCAGGCCGAACTCGTGCTCGCCACTTGGCTCACCTCGTTGTTCCAAGCCTCCCTCGTTTGTATTGGCCTGCCGCTCGCCTACCGGCACTTCTCCTCACGTTAAACCGCACACGCACGCTTGAAAAAAGACGCTCAGAGTATCGAAACCGGGCAACGCCGTCTGGCGGTGGTCGTGTCGCATCCCATCCAATACTACGCCCCTTGGTTTCGGCGGATCGCGAATGAGGCGTCATTAACCTTGCGCGTGTTTTACTTGTCGGATCACGGGGTCGCCGCCCGACCAGACGCGCAATTTACCCGGAGCTTCGCCTGGGACACCGACCTACTCTCCGGCTATGACCACTGCTTTGTGCCCAATCACGCCGCCCGGCCCGACGTCACCCGCTTTTCCGGACTGCGCAATCCTGATCTGCGCAAACACCTGCGCGTGTTTAATCCTCACGCCATCTTGCTCTTTGGTTACGCGTATCGGCCGCATCTCGACCTGCTGATTCGTCCCTTGGCCCCCATCCTCTTCCGCGGTGATTCCCATCTGCTCGGAGATTCTCCGCCACGGGGACTCAAACGACTAATCCTGCGCACACTCTACGCTCGCTGTGCGGCATTCCTCCCCGTCGGCTTGGCCAATGCGGACTACTTCCGGCATTACGGCGTCCCTGAAACAAAACTGTTCCTCGCGCCGCACGGCGTCGATGCCACCCATTTTCGCCCGACCGCGGAGCGCCAGACGGAAGCCGATCAACTCAGACAATCACTCGGCATTCCACCTGCCGCGCCGGTCGCTTTGTGTGCCGGCAAGCTCATTCCGAAAAAACGCCCTGATCTCCTTTTGTCCGCGTTTATGCGGTCCAATGTGAACGAGGCGCACCTCATCTTTTCGGGCGACGGTGAATTACTACCCGAACTACGCCGCCGCGCGGCCAACCGGACTGATGTGCATTTCCTGCCCTTCGCCAATCAATCCGCCATGCCCACCCGCTACCTGTTGGGCGATGTGTTCGTCCTGCCCTCGGAAGGTCGCCATGAGACGTGGGGCCTTGCCGTGAATGAAGCCATGCACATGGGCAGG